>JAEUQS010000392.1 GCA_016789625.1 Acidobacteriota bacterium
CGAACAGCCAGCCCAGCCAGGCGATGAAGCCTCCGAACCTCAAGCCGAAGATGTCGGCCACCGCGGCCGCCCGGCCGATGGTCGCCATGTTGCCGAGGTCGAAGTAGCGGAACGGCGGGGGCGCCGGCCGGCCCGCGAGCCGCGCGCCGACGACCTTCGCACAGTGGCGGCCCTGCTGGATCGCGGGCTGGCAGACCCCGGGCAGCGGCTTTCCCTTCGCGTCCTCGTGGTGCGCGAGATCGCCGATCACGAAGATCTCCGGATGCCCGGGAACGCTGCAGTCGCTCGCGACGTGCACGCGGCCCGCGCGGTCGAGCACGGCTCCGGCCCCCTTCTCGAGCGCCTTCCCGAGCGGTGAGGCCTCGACGCCGGCGGCCCAGAGAACCGTCCGGCACGCGAGCTTCGCAGGCGCTGCGCCCGCGCGGGAGAGCGTGACGCCGGCTGCGTCGATGTCGAGGACCTTCGAGCCCGTCTCCACCGTGACGCCGAGCCCCGCGAGCGAGCGCCGGGCGCTCTCGGCGAGATCGGGCGGGAACGCCGCGAGGATGCGGTCCCCGGCCTCGAGGAGGTGGATGCGCGCCTCGGTGGGATCGATGCGGCGGAAGTCCCGCGCGAGGGTGTGCCGCGCGATCTCGGCGAGGGAGCCAGCCAGCTCGACCCCGGTGGGGCCCGCGCCAACGACCGCGAACGTGAGGGCGGCGCGGCGCTCGTCCGCGTCTTCCGTGCGCTCGGCCTTCTCGAACGCGAGGAGGATGCGGCGCCGCATCTGGGTCGCGTCCTCGATCGTCTTGAGGCCCGGCGCGAACGCCTCCCACTCGGGCTTTCCGAAGTAGCTGTGCCGCACGCCCGCGGCCACCACGAGAACGTCGTAGCCGAGCGCGCTGCCGTCCTCGAGCAGGACCCTCCGGCCCGCCACGTCGAGGTCCACCGCCTCGCCGAGGAGCACCGTGACGTTGCGCTCGTTCTTGAGGATCGAGCGGAGCGGCGCCGCGATGTTCGCGGGCGAGAGGCCTCCCGTCGCCACCTGGTAGAGGAGAGGCTGGAACAGGTGGAAGTTGCGGCGGTCGAGGAGCGTGACGGAGACCGGCAGCTTCGCGAAGGCGCGGGCCGCGGCGAGGCCGCCGAAGCCGCCGCCGAGGATCACGACCCGGGACTGTGGTGATCGGGGAACGTCGCTCATGGGCCAATTCTCCCGTTCGGGGCCAAAAAGGCGAGAATCGAGCGCGCCCCGGCGGAGGAAAGACCAACATGGCAACGAAGAGAGCCCGCGCGGCCGAGGCACCGGCCGAGTCCACGGCCGAAGCCCCGGAACCGAAGTCCGACATCGAGCCGACCTTCAACCCGAAGGGCGAGATGATGTGGGAGAGCTCTCCCTCCCGCTACATCGCGAAGATCAGCCTGCACACCCGCAAGGAGATCCTCCGGCCGATCGATCCCGAGGAGCTCCTCGTCCACGCCCACCGCGACAAGAACCCCGTCGAGGTCACGGCGCAGTTCATGGCGAGCCGCGCCATCCAGCTCACGGGCAACGAGGACGCCGTCAAGGACGGCCTCCGCCGCATGAACGCTCTCGCGGGCTCCCTCGCCGAGTCGCTGGGCAAGGCCACCGGGCTGAAGGCCGTCGAGAAGCAGACGAAGAAGCTCATGGGCGTCGCCGAGAGGAGCTACATCTTCCAGTTCCGCGAGCCCTCGCACCTCTCGGAGAAGGAGGTCAAGGGCCGCGTCGCCAAGCTCCAGGCCGAGGCCCGCGCGGCCCTCAAGGCCCGCGGCCGCGCTCCGAAGCTGCAGGTGCTCCTGACCGGCGCGACGGGTTTCCTCGGCAAGGAGATCCTCGTCCAGGCGGCCGACGACAAGAACATCGCGCAGATGGTCTGCGCGCTCCGCCCCGAGAAGATCCGCGACCCCAAGACCCGGGAGGTCGTCAAGGTCCTCTCGCCGCAGCAGCGCGGAGCCCAGCTGCTCGAGCGGCTCGGAATCAGCGGCGCGCGGGCGAAGAAGTTCCGCTTCGTGGACGGCGACATCGAGAAGCCGAACCTGGGCATTCCCGACGCCGAGCTCGCGAAGCTCGAGAAGACCCTGACGCACATCGTCCACTGCGCGGCCAGCGTCTCCTTCGACGACACGTACGAGAACAGCTACCGCGCGAACGTGCTGGGCGCGCGCAACGCGCTGGAGCTCGCGTACCGCGTGCAGAACGCGAAGGGCTCGTCGTTCATCAACCACATCGCGATCGAGACCTCCTACATCCACGGCCGCAAGAAGCGCTCGATGGCCCTCGAGAACGCGCTCGCGTTTCCGCGGGCCTTCTACAACAACTACTACGAGCTCACGAAGGCCATGGCCTCGATCGACACGGACCGCTTCATGATCGAGAAGGGGCTCCGCGTGGCGCAGCTCCTGCCCTCGATCGTGATCGGGCATTCCCGCACGGGCAACAACTACGGCGACACGAAGGTGGTGAACGCGCCCATCAACGCGTTCGGCCGCTCGAAGGACCAGATCGACAAGCTCGCGACCGACATGGTGGGCCGCTCGAAGGCCCGCATGATCGCGGCGGTCGCCATGGCGTTCCCCGGCGACGCCACCGCCGAACTCAACCTCGTGCCCGTGGACCGCGTGGTGGCCGGCATCATCGCGGCGCTCGTGGTGCCCGAGGCGATCGGCGAGCGGATCCACCTCGCGACGGACAACCGCATCCGCACCGAGGACATCGTGCGCATCACGAAGGAGGAGATCGGCATCGACGTCCGCCTGACGGACCCGACGCTGTTCCGCAACTTCACGCTCCCGCTCATGAAGATCGCGCTCGAGAAGATGAAGGAGCCCAAGCTCGCGAACGCGCTCGACAAGCTCGCGACGATCTTCGGCGGCTACGGCGAGTGGGGCCAGCCGATCCACGACGTCGGCAACGACGTGCGCATCCTGGGCCTCCCCATCCGCCGCCCCAACACGCTCTTCGCCTTCCGCATGCTCTGCCGGCACAACAAGTACGTGCAGGACTTCGGCAAGGTGAGAGATGCCGACGAGGTCGCCCGCCGGGAGCTCGTGTGGAGCCAGGTGCTCGAGAACATCGAGTTCGAGACGGGCCGTCAGGTCGCATCGATCTCGCCCGAGGAGTTCCAGCGGCTCCTCGAGGCGCACCTCGATCTGAGAGCCTTCAAGGCCAAGAAAGGCGGCTGAGTCCGAGCGCGGGTCCCGGGGTTCCCGATCCGCCGGCCGCGTTCGCGAGCGGCCGCGTCAGAGCGATTCCAGGTAAGCCTCGAGAGCGGCCTCCGGGAACAGGCGGATCGGAGCCTCGTCGGCGCCGGGCTCCTCGAACGCGTCGACGTGTCGGGCGAAGACCT
>JAEUQS010000419.1 GCA_016789625.1 Acidobacteriota bacterium
CGGACAGGTGCTGCGCAACCTCCTCGAGAACGCGGCCGCGCATACACCGCGCGGCGGCCGGGTTCGGCTCGGCGCGGTGGCCGTGAAGGGCGGAGTCGAGATCGCCGTGTCCGACACGGGCGAGGGGATTCCGCCCGAAGCGATCGAGCGGATCTTCGAGCGCTTCTGGAGGGTCGACCCCTCGCGGGCGCGCGCCACCGGCGGCACCGGCCTGGGCCTAGCGATCCTGCGGAGCCTCGTCGTCGCGCATGGAGGCTCCGTCGCCGTCGAGAGCGCTCCGGGCCGGGGCTCCACGTTTCGCGTCCTGTGGCCGTCATCGAATCGTCACGGGGCGTGACTATGTTGCGGGGCGTGGAGGAACCCCCAATGAAACGACGTCTGCCGGCTATGCTCCTTCTCTTCGCCGTTCGGTCGATGTCCGCCGCGCCGCCCGGGGACCCGGCCGCCGCCAGGGTCGACGAGTATCTGTCGCGCATCGAGGGCTACGGCTTCTCCGGAGTGATCGTCCTCGGGCGTGGCGAGAAGGTGCTTCTCGAGAAGGGCTACGGCCTCGCGAACCGTGAGGAGAAGATCCCCTTCGGTCCCGAGACCGTGGTCAATACGGGCTCGATCACGAAGCAGTTCACGGGCGCGGCCATCCTGAAGCTCGAGATGCAGGGCAAGCTCCGGACGTCCGACGTGATCTCCCGCTTCTTCCCCGAGGCACCGGCCGACAAGAGCGCCATCACGGTCCACCACCTGCTGACCCACACGGCCGGGCTCCGGCACGACTACGGCCCGTCCGACGACGAGAAGGTCTCCCGCGAGGAGATCGTGAGCCGGATTCTCACCGAGCCGCTCGCTTCGAAACCGGGCGCCGTCCACAGCTACTCGAACGCCGGCTACTCGCTTCTCGCAGCCATCGTGGAGAAGCTCACGGGGGGAAGCTACGAGGCCTATCTCGCGAGGAATCTCTTCGCACCCGCCGGCATGACGAAGACGGGCTACGTCCTCCCCGCGTGGCCGCCGAAATCGCTCGCCGTCGGCTATCGCGACGGAGAACGCTGGGGCACGATTCCCGGGCGTCAGTTCGGTCCCGAGGGCCCTTACTGGAACCTGCGCGGGAACGGAGGCCTCCAGACGACTGTGGGCGACATGTGGCGCTGGCATCGCGCGCTTCTGGGAACGGACGTGCTCTCGGCCGCGGCCAAGGAGAAGCTGTTTCATCCCTGGGTCCGGGAAGAGGGCGGCAGGTCCTCCTACGGGTATGGCTGGTCGATCGCGAAGACGCCGCGCGGAACGACGGTCGTCATGCACAACGGCGGGAACGGGATCTACGCGGCGGACTGTCGCCGCTACCTCGATGAGGGCCTCTTCTGGTTCGTGGCCTCGAACGGCTCGGCGGCCCCGGCGATTCCGGTGAGCGACCGCATCGCCGGCCTCGTGTTCGGCCGTGAGGTTCCGCTGCCCCCGCAGACGGTAGCGCCCGACCCCGCGGCGATCTCCGCGCGGGCCGGCACGTACGAGCTGACGGGAGGAGGAACGGTCACTGTGGCCGTCGATGCCGGGCGCCTCGCGCTCTCGAGCACCGATTCCGCTGCACTGTCGCTCCTCCTCGGCGGCGGCGCGATCGACCCTCAGCGGGCCGCCGGGCTGCGCGCACGGTCGGTGGAGCTCGCCACGGCAAGCTCCAAGGGCAATGTCGAGCCGGTCTGGAAGGCCTTCGGCGGCTCCCGGGGGCCGGGCGAGGGGATGCCGATCGAGGCCGTCCGGGCGCGCGAGGCCGAGTTCTGGAACGGCTTTCGCGAGAGGAACGGAGAGCTCCGCGGTGTCCAGGCCCTCGCGGTATTTCCCTTCCGGGAGGAGATCGTGGGCGTGCTGTTGCGCCTCGAGGGGGCCCAGGGGACGTCGTACGTGCAGTACGGATGGGAAGACGGAGGGCTGGCCGGCATTCGGCCCCTCGCAGAGCTTCCGGCGGTGCGGTTCGTCGCGGTCAAGGGCGGCGGGTTCGCGCGCTTCGACTTCCGCTCGGGACAGACGTCGGCACTGAGGTTCGAAGGCGACACGCTCGTGCTGCCGCTCGAAGGCCGGGAGCTCCGGGCCACGCGGAAGTGAAGCCGGCTATGTGAGGCTGAGCTCGATTCGCAGCGGAACGTGATCACTGTGCCGGAGCCAGCTCGCCCCACCCAGGGTCACGCTCCGGATCCTCGCGAGCCACGCGCGCGGCACGAAGACGTAGTCGATGTGGAACGGCTTCTCCACGCTCCGATGGAGGAAGTGCGTGGGCTCTCCTTCGGCGCCGTACGGAAAGGAGTGATGGCTGTGGTACGCGCTCGCGAGGCCGAGATCCTCGAGCTGGGCGGCGAGATCGGGGAAGCGACCTTTGGTCCGCCCGCCCAGGAAGCCGCTCCCGGCGTTGAAGTCGCCCAGCACGACGGCAGGGCCTTTGCGCAGGAGGCCGTCCAGCGCCGTGAGGGTGCGCTGGATGGGCCGCACGTAGCTGCGGGAGGCATCGGGCAGGGGCCACACGGCGACGAGCGTGAAGGGGAGCGGACCCCGCACGTCGAGAACCAGGAAGTGCCGGTCGACGAGGGAGATCTCGACCGGCTCGAGTGTCGTCTGGCCGAAGGAGAACACCGCGAGGCCCTTGGACCTCCCCGTCGGCGTGTCCGTTCCCGTCCAGTGCCAGGCCGTGGGCCGGAAGCCCGGTGCCAGCGGGCTCACGCGCTGGCGGGTCGCGCATTCGGGGACGACGGCGAGGTCGGGTGAAAGGCTCGAAAGATGCTCGTGCTTGCGATGGAACGCCATGTTCGCGTTCCAGGTCACTACTAGGGTGAAAGTGGTGAAAGTGGTGAAAGTAGTGTTCAAGCTCACAGTGTAGGTCGGGGACCGTCTGTGCGTGCCATCATTCCGTCCCGGGAGAGCGCATGAACAGAGCCCCGTTCGCCGCCGTCGTCGTTGCCCTGGCGCTGGTTTCACCGGTTGCCGCTCAGGAGGCCAGGACCATTCAAGGCGCCGCGATCCTCGATCATCCCGCCGGGAAGCTCGCGGTGCAGACCGCGGAGCTGTTCCACGCCGGGAAGATCGACGAGGGCATCAAGCTCCGGACCAAGGCGGAGCAGGCGGACTGGAAGAAGGCACCGGCCGGCGACCGCGCCGAAATGAGCGCACGGATGAAGCAGCGCGCCCCCGAGCCGAAAGCCTTTGCCGACGCGATTCGGAAGGGCGGCGTTCTCAAGGTTCGTGCCGACGGGGCGGACCTCATGGTGCCCATGGAGAAGGGCGCCACGGCGATCGCGTACTTCGACGTCGAGGGTGGGGTCTTCCGCGGAACCTCGGGCCCCATCGTCGTTCCCGGGCAGGAAGAGCCCGTGAACGAAAAGCGGATCCAGGGAGCGGAGATCCTCGAGCACCCCATCGGCGACCTCGCGTTGCGCTACGCCGACTCTCTCCAGACGGGCAGGATGGAAGACGCGATGAAGCTCGCGAGCACGAAGGCTCAGGCCGACTGGAAAGCCCTTCCCGCGTCGGAGAAGATGGAGAGCGCCGCGTTCATCAGGAAGATGGTTCCGAAGCGCGCGGTGCTCGAAGCGGGAATCCGGTCGGGTGGCCTCCTGATCATCGAGGACGACGCGCGCGCGACGCTCAACGTGATCACGACCGAGCAGAAATCGACGCAGCCCGGCGTCGTGAGCGGATCCTCCACGACGACGGCGATTCCCTTCGTGATGGAGGCCGGGGCCTGGAAGCTCGCCCGCTAGGCGGGTCTCAGACTTTGCGCGTGCCGTCTGCCGTGGCGAGCGTGCCGTAGAGCTCCGGACGCCGGTCGCGGAAGAACCCCCAGGACGCCCGCGCGCGGCGCACCTCGTCGAGGTCCACGGTCGCGACGATGACACCCTCCTCGTCGCGGCCCAGTTCGGCGATCTTCGTGCCCATGTGGTTCGCGATGAACGAGGAGCCGTAGAAGACCTGCCCGTCCTCTTCGCCCACGCGGTTCGATGCAACGACCGGCGCGATGTTGGAGACGGCGTGGCCGATCATCGCTCTTTGCCACATGTCGCGCGTGTCGAGGCCGGCATTCGCGGGCTCCGAGCCGATCGCCGTGGGGTAGAAGAGAACGTCCGCGCCCTGGAGCACCATCGAGCGGGCGCACTCGGGATACCACTGATCCCAGCAGATCCCGACGCCCAGCGCACCGAACCGGGTGTTCCACGACTTGAAGCCCGTATCGCCCGGCCGGAAGTAGAACTTCTCCTCGTAGCCGGGGCCGTCGGGAATGTGGCTCTTGCGGTAGAGCCCCAGGGTTTCGCCGCCGGCATCCACGAGCGCGAGACTGTTGTAGTACGCCTGTCCCGCGCGCTCGAAGAACGACACGGGGATCACGACGTTCAGCTCTTTCGCCAGCGCCGCGAAGTGGGCGACTGTGGGGTGGCCTTCGAACGGACGGGCCCAGGAGAAGAACTCGTCCTTCTCCTCTCGGCAGAAGTACGGGCCTTCGAAGAGCTCGGGGGGAAGGATCACCTGAGCGCCCCGTTGCGCCGCTTCGCGGACGAGCCCGGTGACCCGGGCGACGTTGACGTCGACGCTGCCGCCGAGCGCGCACTGGACGGCCCCGAGAACGAGAGGCTCTTTCATGCTGTCTTTCCCACGGGCTGCTGCTGGCTGATGCAGTGGAACGCTCCGCCGCCTTCGAGCAGGCGTCTGGCCGGGGCGCCGATGGTTCGCCGGCCCGGGAACAGCTCTCCGATGCGCCGCACGGCCTCGTCGTCGTGCCGCGTGCCGTAGACGGGGACCACGACGCCGGCGTTTCCGATGTAGAAGTTCACGTAGCTCGCGGGCATGACCTCGCCGTCCTCGTCCTCGACGAGGCCCGGCGAGGGCACGCGCACGACCTGGAGCCTGCGGCCGGCGTGATCGCGCATTGCGGCGAGATCGCGCGCGATGGCCTCCAGCACGTCGCGGTTGGGGTCGTCCGCGCCCGCGGGCTCCATGCACACGACGACGCCGGGCGCGACGTAGCGGGCGATGGTGTCGATGTGGCCGTCGGTGTGATCGTTGAGGAGCCCGTCGCCCAGCCAGAGGATCGTCTCCACGCCGAGGCCGCGCCTCAGCGCGATCTCGATATCGCTTTCCGAAAGGCCCGGATTCCGGTTCTCGTTGAGGAGGCACTGGCGCGTGGTGAGGCACGTGCCCTGGCCGTCCACCTCCACGCTGCCGCCCTCGAGCACGAGGTCGAACGTGTGGGTCGGAAGGCCCGAGAGAGCCGCCACGCGCGCCGAGACCTCCGCGTCGTGCGGCAGGACGTACTTGCCTCCCCAGCCGTTGAAGCGGAACGACGCCGCGGCGACTCCGTCCGGGCCCGTGAGGAAGATGGGGGCGGTGTCGCGCAGCCAGATGTCGCCGAAGGGCACGGCGTGAAACCGGACGTCCATCCCCTCGAGCCGCTCACGCGCCTCGGCCTCGCGGCTCCGAAACGGCAGGAGGAGGTCGATCCGCTCGCCCGTCCCGCCCACGGAGATCCCGCGGCACAGCTCCACGAAGGCGTCCTGGACGGGACCAAGGGACTCCTGCCAGAGGTCCTCGTGGCTCGGCCACGCGAGCCACACGCTCTCGTGGGGCTCCCACTCGGCGGGCTGGCGAAGCCCCAAGTCTCGAACGTCGATGCTCATGGACCGGGAGGCTACGACAGCTCTTCGCGGGTCAGGTTCCGGTTCTCGTCCTTGCCCACGAACACGTCGTCCTCGATGCGGATGCCACCGCACGGCGTGAGGCGGTCGATGAGCGCCCAGTCGAAGAGCGCGGCGTGCTCGCCGGCACGGAACGGCTCCAGCAGCATCGGGATGAAATAGAGCCCGGGCTCGATGGTGAAGAGGTGGCCCTCTTCGATGAGCCGCGTCGTGCGGAGGAACGGATGCGAAGCCGGCGGGGCCTTCGGAGTGCCGTCCCGGTCGCCGAAGCGGCCGGAGACGTCGTGCACCTGAACGCCCAGGAAGTGGCCGAGGCCGTGCGGCAGGAAGGGCCGCGTGAGGCCCTTCTCGAGGGCTTCCTCGGCCGTGCACAGGAGGAGACCGTTCGAGACGAGGAGCGCCGCGATCTTGCGGTGCGCGAGGAGGTGCAGCTCGGGATACATCATCCCGGGACGCCCCAGCTTCGCGAGCTCCTGCTGGAGCGCTTCCATGCCGACGAGGAGCGCGTGGAACTCCGCGGGGGCCGAGGTCACCGCCCACGTGCGCGTGATGTCGCAGCCGTAGCCACGCACCGAGACGCCGGCGTCGATGAGGAGCACCTGACCGGGCGCGGCTTCCCTGCCGCGTTTGCCGTGGTAGTGGAGCGTGGATGCCCGCTCGTCGAGCCCGATGATCGTGGGGTAGGGGAGGCCGTCTTCGAGCTGGCCCGTCGCCGCGAGGTACGCGTGGTGGATGTCCAGCTCCGAGCCGCCTCCGAAGAACACCTCGCGCGCGGCGCGAAAGCCGCGCGCCGCGATGCCCGTCGCCTCGCGCAGCGTCTCGACCTCGTAGGCCGACTTGTACGAGCGCTCCCAGTCCAGCCGCGAGACGAAGGGCTGCGGGTTGAGGCTCTCGGCCGGGATTCCGTTCGCCGCCGCCTTGTCCGTGGCCTCGCCGATGAACGCGGTGCGCCGCCCGTTGCCGATCGTCGCCCAGGCGGCCTCCTCGGTCTCGACGTCCACGACGTCGAAGCGGCTGGCCACGAAGTCGGGAGCCGGAGCGGGCGGCGCGTACCAGAAATCCCGCGGCATCACGCGCACGATGCGCGGCCGCGAGCCCGGTACGAACTCGAGCAGGTGATACGGGCCCGGCACGGGCGCCCAGTGCGTGAAATGGGGCGTCGCGTGGAACGGCGCGTCGTTGTCGTCGGCGAAGTAGGTGTAGGGCTTGCCCGAGTGGATGAGCAGGCGCTCGAAGCCGGCCTCGGCGAGGATCCTGCCGGTCGTCTCGGCGCGAAGCGCCACGTGATCGCCGTAGAGAGCGTCGAGCGTCATGGTTGTTCTCCCAATCTCAGGCGGGAAGACCGGACGGGACGCTCAGCGCGGCCTCGGCGGCCTCGATGAGGCGCGCCAGCAGCTCGGCCAGCTGGGCGCGGGCCTCTTCGATGTCCTTGCGGAGCTTGGCGACCTTCTCGTCCGCCGCGGCGCCCGCGCGCGACTTCGCGGCCGCGTACGCTGCGGCGTAGTCGGCCTGCAAGGCTTCGAGACGCTCCGAGGCCCGCACCCGCTTGGCCTCCAGGTCCTCGATGGCGTGATGGGCCGACGCGCGCGCGTTGGCGCGCAGCTCTTCCCAGCGGGCGGTGAGCTGATCGAGCCGGTCGTGGACGTTCTTCGACGCGGCATCGATGGCCTCGTCGAATGCCCGGAGGCCCGCCACCTTGATCTTCTCGGGCACGCGGCGCAGACCCTTCACGAGGCCTACCTTCTCGCCGATCCAGAGCAGGTAGTACGACGGGTCGATCTGCCACCAGTGGAAGCCTTGAGCGGCCGAGCCGGGGTAGTGGTGGTGGTTGTTGTGCCAGCCCTCGCCCATGGTGACGAGCGCGAAGATCATGCTGTTGCGGCTGTCGTCCTTCGTGGCGTAGACGCGCCTTCCGAAGACGTGCATGACGCTGTTGATCGTGAACGTGCCGTGCCAGAGGAGCACGGTGGCGAGGAAGTAGCCGTAGAAGAGGCCCGTCCATCCGAACGCGAAGAACATGAAGAGCGCGTAGACCATGGTGGCGAGGAACTGGTTGGAGTCCAGCCAGCGCAGCTCCGGGTACTTGGCGAAGTCGGGGATCCGGGCGTAGTCGGCCTTCTCGTAGTCTTCCGCGAGGATCCAGCCCATGTGGCTCCACCAGAAGCCCCTCTGCTTCGGGCTGTGGATGTCTTCCGGCATGTCGGAATAGCGGTGGTGGTGGCGGTGGTGAGCGGCCCACCAGAGCACGCCCTTCTGCGCCGCCGTCTGCCCGAGGAAGGCCATGAGGAACTGGGACACCCGGCCGAGCTGGTACGTGCGATGGCTGAAGTACCGATGGAAGCCCGCCGTGATGGCGAACATCCGGAGGTAGTACGAGGCCACGCAGAGCGCGACGCCCCACCAGGTGAAGTCGAGGACGAGGATGCCGAGGGCGGCCACGTGGACGAGGCCGAACCCGATGGCGGCAGCGGGGCGGATGCGGGGGTGGGACATCTTGGAGGGCTCCTAGGACGAAAAATGGAACCGCGCGGGCGCGCGGCACCACGATCGTACGGGAAAAGGGCGCATCGCGGTGTGAAAAGGCCCCAAAAACGGTGACGGGCCCCGAAGGGCCCGTCACCTCGCCGGATATTCCCGATATCCCGGAAAAAGAACGCCCTGAGGGAAGAACTCCTACTGAACGTTCAGGGCCGTGTCGTCGATGACGAACGAGGTCGCGAGGCTGGAGTCCTCGACCGCGACCATCTGGACCCGCACCGTCTGGCCCTTGTAGGCCGCGAGGTTGAAGCTCTTCTGCGAGTAGGTGGTGCTCTTGTTCAGGTTGGAGTACGTCGCGAGCGTGGCGAGGAGCGTGCCCGTGGAGCTGCGCACCTCGACCTTGAGCGTGTCGTAGGCGGTCGAGGTCGTGGTCTCGGCGGTGGCGATGCGGATCCAGAACGAGAGCGTCGCCGTCGTGGCCGAGGCGGGAATCGCGACCGACTGGTACATCGTCTCGGTGACGGCCGAGCCGTTTCCGCCCATCCAGGCCTTCCAGGAGCCCGTGCGCGCGGCCTGGCTCGTGCTGCTCGTGATGACGCCGGCGGGGGCCGTCCAGTTCACGTTGCCCGACTCGAAGCCCGGGTTGAGGAGGAGCTGCGACGGGGGGAGCGTGGTGTTGGAGACGGTCACCGTGCGCGAGGCCGACGTGCCCACGTTGCCGGCGGCGTCGTAGGCGCGGGCCGAGAGCGTGTGCGAGCCGTTGGCGGCCGTGGTGGTGTTCCAGGAGAACGAGATCGAGGTCGACGAGGTGTTCGAGGAGACGAGCGCGCCGTCGATGTAGATCTCCATGCGCGTCACGCCCACGGCGTCCGAGCCCGTGGCCGAGACCGTCACGGTGCCGGAAACCGTCGCGCCGCTCGCCGGCGCGGTGATCGCGGCCGTGGGCGCGACGGTGTCGCCGCCGCCGCCCGGGAGGGCGCCCGCGGGGAGCGAGGTGCCCAGGCTCGTGATGACCGCCTGGATGGGAACGGCGCGGTTCGGGCAGGTGCCGCAGTGGTGGAGGCCGACGACGAGGTTGTCGCTGTAGCCGAGGACGGGCGAGCCCGAGGAGCCGCCCTGCGTGTCGGCGTTGTAGCCGAGGTCGGCGGTGCCGCCCGAGCAGGGCGCGGCGCTGAGGCTCGAGATCGTGGCGTTCGCGGTGCCGTTCGTCATGGCGATCTTCTTGCCCCAGGCGGCCGGGTGCTGGGGAATGTAGATGCGCTCGTTGAGCGTGGCGCCCGAGGACCGGAGCTGCAGGAAGCCGTACGTGGCGGTGGGGTTCGTGGGGAGCTTCACGAGCGCGTAGTCGAGAGCGGCGTTGTTCTTCACGAACGTCGAGGTCGTGGCGACGATGGTGCCGGGGCAGGCGCCCCAGGACGCGCAGCTCGTGGTGCAGCTCGCGCCTTCGGCCATGAACTCGTAGCTCGTGTTCGTGGCGTCGGCCGCGACGGTGA
>JAEUQS010000426.1 GCA_016789625.1 Acidobacteriota bacterium
GCTTTCGCAGCCCTCTCCAATGCGTCGTCCACGCCTGACGTGGCCCTCAGAGATTGGGTCCCGATCGTGCGGGATCGCGCGGCCGGCGTGGCGACGCGGTTGGGCGGCCCCGGCCGCCCGGTGGCACTCAGCGACGACGGCTCGACGACCGTCGTGTCGTCCTTCCGGAGCACCTGGATCTACACAGCGTACCGGGACGGGGTTGCACAGGGATCCGCGCCCTCCTTCGGATCGGGACCGAACGCGCGCGCCACGGTGAGTGCGGACGGGAGGAAGGTGGCCTGTGTGGTCGAAGAAAGCGGAGAGGCCGTTTTCGGAAGGGGCGTCGTCTCCCTTTGGGACGTGTCTTCCGGCCAGACGAGGCGGATCTCCCGCTCCGCGTCGACTGGAGGGATTCCCAACGATGCTTCCGGGAACCCGGTGATTTCCAAGGACGGCCGCTTCATCGCCTTCGAGTCGTTGGCCGGAGATCTCCTGCCAGGAGCGTCCTTTCCCAGCGGGCAGCGGAACGTCTTCCTCTACGACGTCGTGAACGACTCCGTGAAGCTCGTGAGCGGAACGTCTCCTTCGGTTCCGGCAGACGGCGCGACCGAACTCGGCTGGGGACAGGTGCTGAGCGCTGACGGACGCTACCTCGTCATGACGACCAAGGCGTCTTCACTCGGCGGGCTGCCACTTCCGGCAGGTGGCTCTCACGTCGTTCTCTACGACCGCACGCTCGACGCGTACACGCTCGTGAGCGGGCCCGCGCCTTCGGGGCTTCCGAATGCCGATCTCCCGAGCCTCGATGGTGCGGGGCGGTTCATCGTGTTCCGGCGGTCTGACCCGGCGTCTTTGGGAACGACCTCCGCGGGTTTCGTCTTCGATCGGCAGTCGGGGATCGCCGCGAGGTTCTCGGATCCTTCGGTGCGTGTGTTCGACGTCCAGATCAGCGCAAACGGCTCCACGATTGCCTTCACGAGCCCGGGCGCTACGCCCGCGGACGCGCAGGTGTTCGTGCTGGACCGGCGCACCGGGCGGAGGACGCTGGCCAGCCACGGGGCGTTGGTGGAGGAGCCCGGGAACGGTGTGTCGAGTCTCGCGGGCCTGGATGGCAACGGCGACCTGATTCTGTTTGCGAGCAGCTCCACGAACCTCGGCGTCGATCTCGGCTTCACGTCGGGAGGGCCGCGGGACCCGGCTTGCTGCAGTCCGCCCCACTTCGCGGCGTTTGCTTTCACGGTACCGCCGATCGCCTACACGGTATCTCCGGCTTGCGCGAGCACGACGGGCGGACGCACCGTGACGATCGAGGGCGCTCACTTCAGACCGGGCTCGACGGTGACCCTGGACGGCATCCCCGCGACGGTGACGAACGTGACCTCGACGGCGATCACAGTGGTAACCGGGGCGCGCGCTCCAACGAGTGCGCGGACTGGCAATGTCGAGGTGCGGAGCCCGGACGGTGAGTACTACGCGCTCGGGAACGCATTCACGTACGCGGTCCGGGGTGACGCGAACAACTCCGGCGCGCTCACGGCAGCGGACGGGTTCTACCTGAACCTGGCGCTCTTCCTGGGCGGTCCGCAGCCGGCATCACTGTGCAATGGGGACGCGAACGGTAGCGGAGCGACCACGTCGGCCGATGCGTTCTTCCTGAACCTTTATCTGTTCCTGGGCGGCGCGCCGCCGCCTCCCTGATTCAGAAAGCGCGCCGGAGGCGTTTCGCGGATTCCGCCCGTCAGAGCGTTCCGAAGAGGGGCTCGTCCGGTGACCTGAGGTCGGTCGTCGGCAGCCCCCCGGGCCAACCTTCGCGCACCCGGGAGATCACTTCGACCGCGATCTCGACGTGCCACTGCCGCGTCGTGCGGTAGAAGGCCTGGGCCGCGTCGCTCAGCTTGGGCCGTCCGTGGAGCGGCTTGTCGGAAACGCAGAGGAGGGTGGCCGTGGGAATGCGATATCGGAATCCGTTCGCCGCGATCGTGCCCGACTCCATGTCGATCGCGATCGATCTCGAAAGCCGGATCTCGGCAATGGTCCGTTCCTGGTTGAACTCCCAGTTGCGGTTCGCCGTGGTGTAGACGTTGCCCATGCGGAACGCGAGCTTGCGCGCGTCCAGCGCCTCGAGGAGCAGCTCGTTGAGCAGGTGGTTCGAGAGCACGGGCACGCTGCGGGGGAGCACGGCGTCGAGCACGTGGTCGTCGCGCATGAAGCCCTGCGCGAGCACGAGGTCGCCGATCTCCTGATGGTTCCGGAGGCCCCCGCAGTGGCCCACCATGAGCATCACGTCGGGCCGGAGCACGGCCACGTGGTCGGTGATGGTCTTCGCGTTCGAGGGGCCGACTCCTATGTTCACGAGCGTCACGCCGAGCTGGCCGGGAAGCACGTGGTGGTAAGCCGGCATCTGCACGCCCTCGCGGGAGGGGCGGATGGCGTCGGGAAAGCGGTCGAGGAACGACTCCACGTGCATCGCGTAGTTCGTGAAGAGCACGTAGCGCTGGAAGTCATCGGCCCGCGTCGCCGTGTAGTGCTCGAGGCGGTTCATCGAGAGCACCGTTCGCTCGGGTCCGAACAGGAAGAGCTTCTTCTGGCGGATGTCCCACGCGCCCTCGTCCACGGCGGCGAAGAGCGCCGGATCCTCGAGGCCCATGGCCTCCCGGGAGGGGCGCACCGAGATCGTCGCGCCCTGGCGGGCCAGCTTGTGGAGCTCGCGCTCGAGGAACCAGCGGATCGGCCGGGTGCGGCCGAACTCGCCGGAGAGGAGCGGGTTGTGCTTCGACCACGGCCTCTCGACGGCAACCTCGGAGTAGAACCCCGAGCCCTCGATTTCCTCGAGCCGCTCGCAGAGCCGCTCCACGGCCTCGGCATGGCCGGCGCTCTCGAGCGTGCCGAACGTGTACGAGAGCGTGCCGTCAGACACGGGCGACCCGCACCTTGCAGTCCAGGTAGGCCGCGCCCTCGCCGGCGTCGGTGAGGCGCGCGCGGATGAGGGCGTTGGCCGAGGTGCCCTTGTCGTAGTGGCCGCCCTTGGGCACGAGCACCGTGTCTCTCCGCTGCGTGGCGTCGAGCTTCAGGAGAACGGCGATGCGGCCGATGGCGCTCTCCAGGAACACGCGTTCGCCGTCTGCGAAGCCGGGGGCCGCTTCAGGATGGCAGGTCGCGGTCACGATATCGGGTTCGGGGCCGGACCACTGGGAGCTCTGGGCTTTCTCGGTGGAACTCGAGAACAGCCAGAGCGGGAAGCCTTCTTCCTCTGCGGGGCGCGCGGGCTCTTCGGAGACGAGGTTCATGCGGCCCGTGGGGGTGGGGAACTTGCGGTCGGCGAAGAGGACGTCGGACACGAGCGGGTTCTTCACGGCCTTCTTCTCGAGGCCTTCGGCCGTGATGCCGTACGGCGCGACCTTGCCGAGCATGCGGCTCTTCCACTCGCGCGGCGTGCCCGCGAGGTGCTTCGCGATGCCGTTGCCGTTCGCGTTCGTGTGCGCGTCGATGGCGGCGGCCAGGCGCTGCACGATCTCGAGGTCCGAGAGGCATTCGCCGGGCGGCGCGAGTGCCGGCGTCGACGCGGCGATCCAGTGGTGACCGTACGCGCCCACGAGGTCGTCGTCCTCGACGAGCGTCGTCGTGGGGAGGACGAGCGTCGCGCGGCGGGCCGTGTCGGTGAGGAAGGAGTCGACCACCACCACGAGCTCGCGGGTCTCGAGCGCGCGGGCGACGGTGGCGGAATCGGGCAGCATGGCGACGGGGTTTCCCGTGGTGATCCACACGGCGCGGATCGGCGGATCCTGCGCGGCGAGGATCTCCTCGCCGAGGATCGGCTCGCAGAGCGTGCGGGGCCACTCCTTCTTCAGGAACGAGGTGTCGAACGCGCCGCGGCGCTTGAAGTAGAAGGAGACCCCGCCGCCCGGAATGCCGAGGTTGCCGCTCACGGCGCACAGCGCGTCGAGCGCGCGCACGATGCCCGAACCGTTCGTGCGGCGGCCCATGCCCCAGCCCACCTGGATGGCGCAGGGCTTGTCGGCGAGGGCGTTCGCGAGGTGATCCACGTCGGCCGGGGTCACGTCCGCGTCCGCGGCCCACTCGGCGGCGGAGCGCGAGGCCACGAGCGACGAGAACGCGTCGAAGTGGTCAGTGAACGAGGCCGCGGAGGAATCGATGCGGCCCGATTCGAAGAGGCGCGACGCGACGGCCATCGCGAGAGCGAAGTCGGCGCCGGGCTTCACGAGGATGGTGTGGTTCGCGAGGTTCGCGCCCTTGTGACGCACGGGGTCGATGAGCGTGACCTTCGCGCCGCGCTTTTTCGCGTCGAGGAGCACGGGCACGAGGTGAACGTTCGAGACGTACGGGTTCTTGCCCCACAGGAGAATGTGCTTCGCGTTGAGGAGGTCGAAGAGGTCGTGCGATTCCTCCTCGCCGAAGTCCGTCTCCTGAGCCGCGTCGCCGGCGCCGGAGCAGATGTCGCCGCGCTTGACCGAGACGGGGCCGAACTGCTCGAAGAAGTAGTCGACGACCAGCTTGAGCATCCCGAGGGAGCCGCCGGAGCGGTAATGGAGGATCGCGGCCGGGCCCGATTCCCTGCGAATCGCGACGAGCCTCTCGGCCACGAAGGAGAGCGCCTCATCCCACGAGACCTCGCGAAAGCCGTCGCCGTCCCTGAGGAGCGGCCTCGTGATGCGATCGGCCCGGTTCTGCCTTTCGGGGAAGTGCGACGTGCGGTAGCAGAGGAAGCCCTTGGTCACGGGATGCGCGGGATCCCCGGCCAGGCGGACGAGCTTGCCGTCCTCCACGTGGGCGATGAGCCCGCAGGCGTCGGGGCAATCCCGGTTGCAAACGGTGTGGTGCTGGGTCACGGCCATGGCCGGCATTCTAGGAAGCGGGAGACCTGGAGTCTCCCCTTCCTCGACCAAGGCCGAGGAAGATTTCCAGGGCAGCTTGCCTCTCGGTTCGTTGTGATAGTCTCTGCATAGAAGTACTCGGCGGTCGGTCGCGTACCAGCTCAAGAGAATCATGTTTCACGAGGATATGAAATGAAGAAGCGGTGTTTGAGCCTCGTTGGGGCCCTGTTCGTCCTTTCCGCGACGCGAGTCGTCGAGGCGGAGACGCCTCCAGAGCCCGATTCGTATCTTTCCTGCCATTTGAGCACGTTTACCGCCTGTATTGGCGGGCGAGTGATGAAGCAGGGTGCCGTTTCGGGCCTGCAGCCTGGGGCGAACTTCTCAGTGAGGCTCTGCAGGACCTCTCCGTTCTGGTTCTGTGAGACAGGCTACGCCGACTCTGGCGGGTACTTTCTCTTCTCGAACGGAATCCAAGCGGGGCAGTACTACGTGTTCGCCTGGAGGGACGACATCCACTGGGGGAGCTATGGAGACAATGGCAAGGTCTACAACATGCCGGCGAACTGTGGTGGCGCGTTCAACCCTTGTAAGCTCGATGCCCAACCGAATCCCATCATTTCCTACCCTCGTCCGCTTCCGCCCGTGCCTCAGCACCCGGTTTCGGAATTCGTCATGTATAACTGTGGCTACCCGAGTCCTTTCGAATGGGCGCAACCCCAAGACCCGGACCGCGTGATCCCGGGGAGCACGGTTCGGTATAACTTCTGGGAAGACGAGACTCCGAATTTCTCGATGATGGCGCAATCGAACGTTTCGGCGACCTTTGTAGATCACAACATTCCGCCCGCGTTCCCGTGGGGGGTGAATCGCTTTTGGCGCGTCGAAGCGAAGATATCGTTTCCTTCCGGTTTAGGTCTGGCGGACCAGTACAGCTCCTCGTGGACTGCCAACTACTCCACTGGCGTGGGTTCCTGCGACGGGCCCGGTCCCGGACCGGTCTACCAATAGAATTTCGGAAGTTTCTTTCTTGGGCGGGAGGTCGTCGCCGATTCGCGGCGATCTCCGGCTCGGGTGCGTCACGTCGAGGGGATCGGACGAC
>JAEUQS010000431.1 GCA_016789625.1 Acidobacteriota bacterium
AAGATGATCCTCACCGGCTGCGGTTACGAGGTCCTGCTCGCCGAGACGGGGGTCCAGGCTCTCGAGGTGTGGAAGGAGCACGGCGAGAGAGTCGATCTGCTGCTGACCGACATGGTCATGCCCGACGGGATGTCGGGACGGGAGCTCGCCGAGGCGCTGCATCGCGAGCGCCCGGAGCTGCCCGTCGTTTTCACCAGCGGCTACAGCCCGGAGCTGGGAGGCCAGGGGATCCCCGGGCTCGTCGAGGGGCTGAATTTCATCCAGAAGCCCTACGCTCCGAAGAAGCTCGCGGACCTCGTTCGCCAGTGCCTCGACCGTTCCCGCATCTAGACTCGTCGCGCACGGAGGTCGAAATGCCGATCCGAAGCGCTCTCGCGCTCCTCCTCGTCGTCCTCGCGTTCCCCTCTGCCGCGCAGCGCACGCAGAAACCCCCGCTCCACGCTCGCAAGTGGATGGCGATCACGGGCAAGCCGCTCGCCGCGACGGCCGGCGCGATGACGTTCCAGAAGGGCGGCAATGCCGTCGACGCCGCGGCCGCGATGCTGGCCGCGACGTGCACGATGTGGGACACGCTGTCGTGGGGAGGGGAGACGCAGGCGCTCCTCTACGACCCGCGGGCGAAGAAAGTCGTCGGCCTCAACGCGCTCGGAGTCGCGCCGACGGGCGCGACCCCCGAGTTCTTCCGGAGCAAGGGCATGAGCGTGCCGCCCGAGTTCGGCCCGCTCGCGGCCGTGACGCCGGGCACGCCGGGCGGGCTGATGGTGATGCTCGCCGAATATGGAAAGCTGTCGCTCGCCGACGTGCTCGACCCGGCGCTCCAGCTCGCCGACGGCTACCCCATCGAGAGGCAGGCGGCGGACGCCATGGAACGGGAGAAGAAGCGGATCGCGGGCTGGCCGTACTCTGCGGCCGTGATGCTTCCGCATCGCAAGGCCGGAGAGCCCGAGGAGCTTCTCGTGCGCCCGTCCGGCGGCGCCGCGGGTCCCACGCCGGCGCACGACCGGCCGGCGGCGCCTCTCGAGGCCCCGCGCCGCGAGGCTCCCGAGCCGGGCGAGATGTTCCGCCAGAAGGACCTCGCCGAGACGCTGCGCAAGCTCATCGCGGCCGAGAGGGAGGCGCTCGGGAAGGGGAAATCGCGCAAGGAGGCGATCCACGCCGCGTACGACCGGTTCTACAAGGGCGACATCGCGAAGGAGCTCGTGCGCGGCACGAGGGAGCAGGGCGGCCTCCTGACGCTCGAGGACCTCGCGAGGTGGAGCGTGCGCATCGAGGAGCCGGTGTCGACGAGCTACAAAGGCATCGACGTCTACAAGCTCACGGTGTGGACGCAGGGCCCCGCGCTGCTCCAGGCGCTCAACATCCTCGAAGGGTTCGATCTGAAGGCCATGGGCTTCAACAGCGCCCGCTACGTGAACACGCTGAACCAGGCGATGGCTCTGGCGTTCGCGGATCGCGATTTCTATTACGGGGACCCGTACGTTCCGCCGGTCGAGCCCGTGAAGGGCCTCCTCTCGAAGGACTATGCGAAGGAACGCGCGAAGCTCGTACGGGCCGATCGCAACGACCCGGCGATCGGGCCCGGCGATCCGTTCGCGTTCGAGGGCGGGAAGAACCCGTTTCCGGAGCTCCTCGGGAAGTGGTCAACCAGGGGACCGGCCCCGACCGTGAAGACCGCATCTGCCGAAGGGCCGAATCCGGCGTTCTACAGTGGCACGACGTCGATCGAGGCGGCCGACGAGGAAGGCTGGGTCGTCTCCGTGACGCCGAGCGGCGGCTGGATTCCCGCCGTCGTCGCGGGCCGCACCGGCGTCGGCCTCAGCCAGCGGATGCAGAGCTTCGTGACCGATCCGGCGGACGGCCCGTTCAACGTCGTGGCGCCCGGGCAGCGGCCCCGCGTCACGCTCACGCCGACGCTCGCGCTCAAGGACGGCAAGCCGTTCCTCGCGTTCGCGGTGCAGGGCGGTGACAGCCAGGACCAGAACCTGCTCCAGTTCTTCCTGAACGTCGTGGAGTTCGGCATGACCGTGCAGGAGGCCACGGAGGCGCCGAACTTCAACACCTTCCAGCTGCGGAGCTCGTTCGGGGATCACCGGTCGGAGCCGGGAAAGCTCCTCCTCAACGAGGCGACGCCGCCGTGGGTGCGCAGCGAGCTCCGCCGCATGGGCTACACGATGACTTACGAGGAACGGACGTCGGGTCCCATCAACGCGATCCTGTTCGACCGCGTCCACGGCACGATGTGGGGCGGCTCGAGCAACCACGGCGAGGACTACGGAATAGGGTGGTGACTACTCGACGACCAAAGCCTTGGGGTCGTTCGCCATGCTCCGCCCGCCGCGCTCGGCGCGAATCGTGCGCGAGAACAGCGACACGTCGCTGCGGAACAGGAACACGAACAGCAGCTTCGTCCACGAGCGATGCGAGGCCAGCGTGTCGTAGGCCTCCGGGGCCGTCTTCGTGATCTGGGGGAGCCGGTTCCAAGGCACGAACGGAAAGTCGTGGTGCTCGTTGTGGTAGCCCACGTTGAGCGCCACGAGGTTGAGCGGGCCGTAGTAGCTCGAGGTCTCCTGCGTCGCGGCCTGGCCCCGATGCACGAGGAAGTGCTCCTGGATCCAGCGGGCGCCGAGCGGGTGGAGGCCGACGGAGAAGAAGAACGAAACGCCCAGAAACAGGAGCGCCATCGGTCCGAGGAGAAAGAAGACGGCGGCGTCGTACGCGAGCTGCACGAGGATGTTCAGCACGACCCAGCGATCGAACAGCTGGATCTCCTTGAGCCGGCCGGGACGCGTCACCTGGAAGATCGGAAAGAACATGAGCCACAGCGCCTTCGCGGGCATGGAGTGGCCGATGAGCTTCGCCTCCCAGCGGTTCGGGATGTCGGCATCCAGCTCGTAGACACCCTGGAACGCGTGGTGCTTGAGGTGGTACTTCTGGAACGAGATGGCGCTCGGCAGGAGATGCGGCAGGTTCGCGACGATCGCGAACACGCGATTCCAGGGACCGCTCTTGAAGATCAGGTTGTGCGCGCACTCGTGGATGAGCACCCAGAGCGTGTGGCTGAGGAACGCCCCGAAGAAGAACGCCGCGATGACCACGACCCACCACGGCTGGTCGCGCAGCAGCCAGCCCGTCGCGGTCTGGACGCTCACGACACCGAGGATGAGCGGCGCGCTCCACGGATTGCGCCCCGCGAGCGCCTTGATGCCCGCGTGGTTGCGCAGGATCTCCCGGCCGCGGGCGGCATGCGGCTCCCGTCCGGTCGACACGGTGAAATCGGTGGGTGCCGACGCGGGCGCGTCTGCCGCCAGAACGCTCCCCTGAGCTTCGATCATCGGAGGAGTATCTCTCCGTTCCGCGTTTCGTGCTGAGCGGGTGGTCGACGAAAAGAAGCCTCAGAGCTTGAGGATCACCTTCGCGACGAGCATGTAGATCGCGAGGCCCGTGGCGTCCACGACGGTCGTGATGAGCGGCGCGGACGCGACCGTGGGGTCGAGCTTCAGCTTCTGCGCCACGATGGGCACGATCGCGCCGATCACGTTGGCCCACACGGTGACGGCCATGATGGTGAGGCCGATGACGGCCGCGAGCTTCCAGCCCGTTCCCCACGCATAGGCGCGGAGGATCGCGATGAAGCACAGGATGACGCCGAGGAGGAGCCCCGTCGACATCTCGCGCACGACGACGCGCCACGCGTCGCGCGCCTCGATCTGGCCGAGCGCGAGACCGCGGATGATGGTGGAGACGGTCTGGCTGCCGGCATTGCCGCCCGTGCCGATGATGAGCGGGATGAAGAACGACAGCGCGACCACGGCGGCGAGCTCGTCCTCGAAGCTCTTGAGCACCGTGCCCGTGAGCGTGCCCGCGACGAACAGCAGGAGCAGCCAGCCGAGCCGGCTCCGCACGACCCGCACGATGGACGAGCCGAAATAGTCGAACGAGCCGGGCTCGGCGTCGTCGGCGCGGACGCCGCCCATGCGCAGCGCGTTCTCGGTCTCGCGGTTCACGAGGACGTCGATGAC
>JAEUQS010000449.1 GCA_016789625.1 Acidobacteriota bacterium
GAGAACTCTCGAGCTCGTCACCCCCTCGCCGTCCCTCCCGAACGACCGTTCGTCCCACAGCTCAGGCACCATCCGTCCTTAGACTCCTCCCTTGCCCTTCAACGAACCAACGAGGTGACCATGACCAAAACGACCCTCCGATGGAGCGCCGCGCCGCCTCTCCTGGCGGCCCTCGCGCTTCTCTCATCGCCCCAGCCGGCGAATGCTCAGGCCAAGCCTGTCGCCGCGGCGCCCCAGGAAGGCGCCGAGATCAAGGTCCAGGAGCACACGCTCTCGAACGGCATGAAGCTCCTGCTCGTGCCGCGAGCGGGCGAGCCCACCATCGCCGGCGGCTGGGTCGCCCACGTGGGCAGCGCGAACGAGAAGCCCGGCATCACGGGCCTCGCGCACCTCTTCGAGCACATGCTGTTCAAGGGCTCGAAGACGATCGGCACGAAGGACTACGCCAAGGACCAGCAGATCATCGCCGAGCAGGAGAAGGTCCGCGACGCGATGCGGGCCGAGGTCGCCGGCATGCGCGCGGCGCTCAAGCGCGGTGAGATCGACGACCTCACCAAGCCCGAGAACAAGACAGCGCGCTACAAGGAGCTCGAGGCGAAGTTCGACGAGCTCGTGAAGGCCCAGCGCGACATCCTCGTGAAGAACGAGTTCGACCTCGTCTACAAGAACGCGGGCGGCTCGGGCATGAACGCCACCACGAACTACGACTCCACCATCTACTTCATCACCGTGCCCAAGAACAAGCTCGAGATGTGGATGTGGATGGAGTCGGACCGTCTCCTGAACGGCGTCTTCCGCGAGTTCTACTCCGAGCGCGACGTCGTGTACGAGGAGCGCCGCCTCCGCGTCGAGGCGCCCCCGACGGGCCGTCTCGAGGAAGCCTTCGATTCGATCTTCTGGCACTCCACGCCGTACGCATGGCCCGTGATCGGCTACCCGTCGGAGCTGCCCTTCATCACCAAGGCGCAGGCCGACGAGTTCTACGCGACGTTCTACGCTCCGAACAACCTCACGGCCGTGCTCGTGGGCGACTTCGATCCGAAGGAGGCCCTCGTGTTCGCCGAGCGCTACTTCGGACGCATCCCGCGCGGGCAGAACCCCGTCCCCGAGGTCGTCACGCTGCCGCCCACGTGGAACGGCGAGGTCCGCATGACGGGCGAGGCCGAGACGAACCCCGAGGTCGAGGTCCGCTTCCACACCGTGCCCTTCGGGCACAAGGACTCCTACCCTCTCCAGGTGCTCGCCAACGTTCTCTCCGGCCGTACCGGGCGGCTCTACAAGGGCCTCGTGGACCCCGAGAACCCGGCGAACGCCGTCGCGACGCAGGCCTTCGCGGGCCAGCAGTCGGGCAAGCACGCCGGCGCCTTCGGCGCCTCGGCCGAAGCCCGCGAGGGCAAGACGCCCGAGGACGTCGAGCGCGGCATCCTGGCCGAGATCGAGCGCCTCAAGAGCGAGCCGGTGGGTGACCGCGAGCTCCAGAAGGTCAAGAACAACGCCAACGCGGCCACGTACCGCAGGCTCCAGACCAACAACGGCATTCTCTTCCAGCTCGTCTTCGCCGACGGCCTCGGCGACTGGCGCGAGGTGAACGCGGCGCCCAAGCGGATCCAGTCCGTCACGGCCGCCGATGTCCAGCGCGTCGCCAGGCAGTACCTCACGAAGGAGAACCGCGCCGTCTACCTCGTGAACCGCAAGGCCGGCTCGGCCGAGGACCCCGAGGTCGCCGCCGCTCTCGCCGGCCTTCCCGAGCAGGCCCGCCCCATGGTGAAGCAGCGCCTCAGCGCGCTCGCCCAGGAAAAGGACGCCGCCAAGCTCCGGCAGGACATCGAGCGGATGGAAGCCCAGTCCGGAAACGTGCCCCCGGCGATGAAGGCCGGCTTCGACCTCCTCCTCTCGAGGTCCAAGGCGCGCCTCGCCGAGATCGGCAAGAAGTGAGGACCCGCGAGATGAAATCCATGACGAACCGCCTCCTGGCCCCCGCGCTCCTGCTCCTCGTGGCGGCGCCGGCGTTTTCGCAGTCCATTCCCGAGCGCCCCGAGGCGCTGAAGTTCCCCGAGTTCTCGTTCACGGCTCCGCTCGCCAAGGACTTCAAGAGCACGCTCAAGGCCGGCCCCGCCGTCTTCCTCGCCGAGGACCGCGAGCTCCCGCTCGTGACCGTGGCCGTGACGCTCAAGGGCGGCACGTATCTCGACCCCAAGGGCAAGGAGGGCCTCTCCTCCCTGGTGGGCTACCTCCTCACCAAGGGCGGCACGAAGTCCCGCAAGGCCCGCGACCTCGACGAGGAGCTCGCGTTCCTGGCCGCGAACCTCAACTCCTCGATCGACGACGACCGCGGCGGCGTGACCATCAACTTCATGTCGAAGGACATGGACACGGCGTTCATGCTCCTGCGCGAGGTGCTCACCGAGCCCGCGTTCGAGGAGGAGAAGCTGAAGCTCCGCAAGGACCAGCTCCTCTCGGACATGAAATCGCGGAACGACGACTCGGCCGCCATCGAGGCCCGCGAGCGCAACGTCATCGCGTACGGAGCCGACTTCTACCTCAACCGCTTCACCACGAAGGCCTCCATCGAATCCCTCACCCGCGAGGATCTCGTCGCGTTCCACGCGAAGTGGTTCGACCCGCGCAACATGATGGTCGCGGTCTCCGGCGACTTCGCGAAGGCCGACATGCTCAAGCGCCTCGAGGCGCTGTTTTCCAAGTGGCCCGTCAAGGGCGAGCTCGCGCCCGGCGTGCCCAAGCCCAGCCACAAGCTCGTCCCCGGCTCGTACATCGTGGACAAGGACGTCAACCAGGGCCGCGTGACGATCCTGCTGCCCGGCCTCGACCGGAACGACCCGGACGTCTTCGCCGCGGCGGTCATGAACCAGGTGCTCGGCGGCGGCGGCTTCACGAGCCGCATCACGAACCGCGTCCGCTCCGACGAGGGCCTCGCCTACTCGGCGGGCTCCGTGCTGCCCCAGGGCGCCTGGTATCCGCAGCCGATGGCCGCGTTCTTCCAGTCCAAGGTCCGCACCGTGGCCTTTGCCTCGCAGATCGTCCTCGAAGAGATGAAGAAGATGAAGGACGGCGAGGTCACGGCGGAAGAGCTCAAGACCGTGAAGACGAACCTCCTCGAGACGTTCCCCCGCCGCTTCGCCACGAAGCAGCAGATCGTCGGGACGTTCCTGGACGAGGAGTTCACGGGCCGAGCGAAGACCGATCCCCTCTACTACACGAACTGGCGCGGCAACGTGGAGAAGGTCACCACCGCCGACGTGAAGCGCACGGCCGCGCGGCTCCTCGCGCCCGACGCCGTGACGCTCGTCGTCGTGGGCAAGAAGGCCGACATTCTGAACCCCGATCCGAAGCACCCCGTCGCGCTCGCGTCCCTCACCGGCGGCAAGCTCACCGAGGTGCCCCTGCGGGACCCCTTCACCATGCTGCCGATGGCTCCTGCGCCGTCAGCGCCGCCCCCGCCCCCGACGGTTTCGAACCCGACTCCCCGGTAACAGCCTCAGCTCGGTCCGCCCGGTCGATTACTCTTACGCCTCCCCCCGGGGAGGCGTTCTCCTTTTCGTCCATCTTCAGTTTCCGGAGGATTCATGCGCCGTTCGGCCGTTCGCCCGATCACCCTGCTTGCCGTTCTTCTGCTCGTCGCGTCCGCCTTCGGAGCCGAGACGGCCACGAAGAAGCGCGTCACGCTCGAGAGGACGCATTCCGAGCCGCCCATCGTCCCGCGCGGGGCGTCGCAGTTCAAATGGCTGTCGCCCACGCGGCTGACGTACCTCCTGCCCGAGTCCGGAGGCGCGCCCACCCCGGGGACGGGCCCCGGCGTCACGGCCATCTGGGAGTACGACCTCACCACGAAGAAGCGGACGCGCCTCGTGGGGCCGGCCTCGGGCGCGCCGCCCATGCCGCTCCGCGACGCGCAATGGATGCCGGGAGGCAGGTCGCTCCTCCTCAAGATGAGCACCGACCTCGGCCTCATGGACGTCGCGACCCGCAACGTGAAGAAGCTCACCAACGACGAGGCCGAGGAGGAATACCCCACGTTCTCGCCGAGCGGCTCGCACGTCGCTTTCGTGAAGGGCAACGACCTCTACGCCGTGGAGATCGCGACGGGCAAGGAGATCCGCCTCACCGAGGACGGCTCCGAGGCGATCCTGAACGGCAAGCTCGACTGGCTCTACGAGGAGGAGCTCGCGAACCGGAAGAGCGGGCGCTCTTTCGAGTGGTCGCCCGACGGCAGGGCGATCGCGTTCCTGCGCCTCGACCAGAGCGGCGTCCCGAAGTACCCCATCACCGACTACGCCCAGAAGGGTGGCGGGCTCGAGTGGCAGCGCTACCCGAGGGCCGGGGATCCGAACCCCGTGCCCTCGGTGCACATCGTGGAGCTGCCCGGCGCCGGGCCTGCCACGAGCACCCGGGTGACGTTCGACGGCCAGGACGTCTACGTGGGGCCCGAGCTCTCCTGGACCCAGGACTCGAAGGCCGTCGCGTACGTGAAGATGAACCGCGCGCAGACGGAGATCTCCGTGAACCTCCTGCCTCGCACGGGCACCTCGCGGAACCTCCTCGTGGAGCAGGACGCGGCCTGGATCAACTCCCTCGAGCCGCCCACGTTCCTCAAGGACGGCTCCTTCCTGTTCCTCTCGGAGCGCACGGGCTACCTGCACCTCTACCGCCACGAGAAGGACGGCAAGCCGCGCTCGGCCGTCACCGTGGGCGGCTGGGTCATCGACGGAGAGACCGCGCTCGACGAGAAGGCCGGCGTCTTCTACTTCGTCGCGACCGAGAAGGACCCGCGCGAACGCCACATCTACCGCGTGAAGCTCGACGGCTCGGGACAGACGCGCCTCTCGCAAGCCCGTGGCACGCACAAGCCCACGTTCTCGCCCGACTTCCGGCACTACGTCGACGTGTACTCGGACATCGTCACGCCGCCGAAGGCCGCGCTCTTCGACGCGAACGGCAAGCTCGTGGAGATGCTCGACGAGCCCAAGAACGACCTCGCGAGCTACGCCCTCGCCAGCGTCGAACTGGGCTCCTTCACCACCGAGAAGGGCACGTTCTACACGCGGCTCGTGAAGCCCGCGGACTTCGATCCCGCGAAGAAGTACCCGGTCGTCGTGATGGTCTACGGAGGGCCGCACGCCCAGACCGTGAAGGACGAGTGGGGCCGCGTGAGCGGGCTCGAGCAGGTGATGGCGGCGAACGGCATCCTCACCTGGTCGATGGACAACCGGGGCAGCGGAGGCCGCGGCAAGGCCTGGGAAGCCCCGCTCCTCTCGAACATGGGCGCGACCGAGGTGGCCGACCAGCTCGAGGGCATCACGCAGCTCCGGAAGCTGCCCTTCGTCGACGGCTCGCGGCTCGGCGTGCGGGGCTGGTCGTACGGCGGCTACATGACGCTCCTCCTCGCCACCAAGGCGGGCGGCCTCTTCAAGGGCGCGGCTGCGGGCGCTCCGGTGACGAGCTGGACGCTCTACGACAGCTGCTACACCGAGCGGTACATGAAGCTGCCGGCAGACAAGGAGGCCGAGTACGAGAGAACGGCGCCGCTCACCTCGGCCGCGAGCCTCGGGACGAAGCTCCTCATCCTGCACGGCACGAAGGACGACAACGTCCACATGCAGAACACCATGCAGTACCTCGACGCGCTCGCGAAGGCGAAGAAGGCCCAGGTGACGTTCGTCCCGCTCCTCAACCAGCGCCACGGTCCGTCGACTCCCGCCGCGCGGCGCTACGCCGACCAGCGGCAGCTGGAGTTCTTCTCGGAGGTCTTCGGGATCCCGGTCGAGTGAACGCCCTCCTCGGCTACTTCTTCCGCGGGCTCCTCGTCGTGGTGCCCGTCGCCGCGACGATCTCGATCTTCACGTACCTCTTTCGCAGCGTGGACCGATGGCTCGGCCTCCCGATCCCGGGCCTCGGCTTCCTCGTCACCGTCACC
>JAEUQS010000463.1 GCA_016789625.1 Acidobacteriota bacterium
CGTCAAGAAGACGATCTGCTCCAGGTGCAACCCAAAGCTCGCCGCCGTGTACAAGGCGAAGGGAGACTGGTGCCAGGAGCATGACCGCGCCGAATCCCAATGCGCCATCTGCAATCCCGAGCTGAAGAAAAAGGGCGTCAAGCCGTGACCCGTTGGCGGGGGGCCTTCGCTCCCGGTCTCCTCCTGGCCCTCGTCGTGGTGGCCGCTGGCTGCGGCCGCAACGGACCGCCCGCCGAGTCGCGCGCCCCCTCGCCCCCAGACGCAGTCGCCGGGGCGAAGGCGTCTCAACCGGCCTCGAAGCTGTGCGAGCACGCCGTTCCCGCGGAGCTCTGCACCCGCTGCAACCCGGACCTCGTGGACGTCTTCAAGGAGCAAGACGACTGGTGCGCGGAGCACGCTCTACCCGAATCGCACTGCCTGAAGTGCAACCCCGCGCTGACGTTCACGGCCCAGGCCGCTCCGGCGGACTGGTGCAAGGAGCACGCGGTGCCGGAGTCGAAGTGCACCAAATGCAACCCCCGGCTCGTGGCGAAGTTCATCGCCGCCGGGGACTTCTGCCGGGAGCACGGCTACCCGGAGTCGGTCTGCCCGTCGTGCCACCCGGAGCTGGCGAAGGCTGCGGGTCAGGTCCCGGCCGGTGGCGGCGAGCTTCCGAGCATCGTGCGGCTGGCCTCGCCCGAAACGGAGCGCGAGGCGGGCATCGAGACCCACCGGATCGAGCCGGGCCGCGTCGCCCGCTCGCTCGACGTGGTCGGCCAGCTCGACTACGACCAGAACCGCCTGGCTCAGCTGTCGGCGCGCGGCGAGGCGCTCGTTGTCGAGGTGAAGGTGGACGCTGGCGACCGGGTACGGGCGGGGCAGCCCCTCCTCCTCCTCGCTTCGGCCTTGATCGGAGACGTCCAGGCACGGCTGTCGGCTGCCGAGGCGCGGCTTGCGGCCGCCAGAGCGGCCCTGGAGCGCGAGAGGAGCCTCGTGGAGCGGAACATCAGCCCTCGCCGCAGCCTCGAGGAGGCAGAAAGCGAGCATGCCTTCGCTCAGGCGGACAGGGCCTCCGCGCGCGCCGCGCTCGCCGCCTCCGGAGCCTCCCCGAACGGCGGCGGACGATACGAGCTGCGGGCGCCATTCGCCGGAACCGTCGTGTCGAAGGACGCCGTGGTGGGAAGGAGCGCGGCACCAGGGCAGGTGCTCGTGGAGGTGGCCGACCTCTCGGTGGTCTGGGCGCAGCTCGACGTGCCGGAGGCGGATGCCGGTAGCGTCCGAGCCGGGCAACGGGTCACGCTCGTCATCGAAGGGGCGCGGTCAGGGTCACGCGAGGGGACGATCAGCCGCGTCGCCTCGGCGGTGAACCCGGCGACCCGCACCGTCTCCGCGAGGGTGGAGCTCGCAAACCCCGGGGGCGCGCTCAAGAAGGGCTCGTTCGTGCGAGGCAGGATCGAGATCGCGGCCGCGCACGATGCCCTCCTGGTGCCGCTCGACGCCGTCCAGAGGGCCGAGGGACGAACGATCGTTTTCGTCAGGAAGGACGGCTCGTCGTTCGAGCCGGTCCCGGTGGAGCTCGGCA
>JAEUQS010000465.1 GCA_016789625.1 Acidobacteriota bacterium
GAAGATGTCGCCTGGATTCCCCAGCTGTCAACGGAGGGCGGCTGGATCATCGTGTCCGGCGACTGCAACATCCGGAGCAAGCCGGCCGAACGACAGGTCTTCTCTCGATCGAAGCTCACGACGTTCTTCCTGGCGAAGGGCTGGATGAACATGACGTACTGGGATCAGGCCTATCTCCTGGTGCGGCGATGGCCGCAGGTCCGGTTCGAAGCTCAAAGGCGGAAGCCGGGTTCGTGTCTCGAGATTCCGCACAAGGCCGCCTCCGCCTTCCGAATCCTGAGCTAGCCAGCGGCCCTCAGGGCTTTCGCGTGATCGCCAGGACCTTGTCGATCCGGGGGCCGTCCATGTCGAGGACCTCGAACCGCCAGGACTCCCATTCGGTCGTCGCTCCCGCCTTGGCGAGACGATGCGCGCGACGGCCTCCGGCCTCATCTGGCCGAGCCTCTTCGGCGTCAGCTCTCCGAAGACGACCGACACGTACGTGACGATCAGGACGACGAGCGAGGTCGAACCGAGGGCGGCGCCCTTTGCGGGCACCCCAGCGCCGTGAGCTTCTCGGCGAGAGGACGGGCGAGCACGTCCTCCCCGAGGATGCCACTCAGGATCGCGATCGAGGTGATGCCGATCTGGATCCCGGGGCATCCCGCCTCAGGGTCGGTGAAACCCCGGGAGCGGTCAAGGAAACCGCCCTTGATCCCTTCCCGGGCAGATGAGATAGAGTCCGCTCACCGCGAGTCCAATCGAGCATCCACCGGCTCTCTCGCGGAGGCATCTCTGTCGTTCTCCCAAGAAAACACCCGAACACCATGAAGTCCAACGCTTCGTCGCATCACGGGCCCAAGGGCTCGTCGAAGGGCCGAATCCTCCTCGGCCAGTCCGTGGTCCGTGGATTCGAGGGGCACGCCGTGGGCGACCGGCCCAAGCTGCACCTTCCGGCCATCGCCGTGCTCGGCCGCTCGAACGTGGGCAAATCGAGCCTCCTCAACGCGCTCCTCAAGACCCAGATCGCCCGTGTGTCGCAGACCCCGGGACGTACCCAGGCTCTCTTCTGGTACCGGGTCGACGGCCGGTTCGACGTGGTCGACTGCCCCGGCTACGGCTACGCCAAGACCGCGAAAGACAAGCGCGCGCACTTTTCCGAGCAGATCGACGACGTTCTCTCGGGAGAGCGGCCCGTTAATTGCGTCCTTCTGCTCGTGGATGGCCGTCTCGACCCTCAGGAGTCCGACCGTTCGATGGCGCTGTACCTCGAGGAGCTGGGCATGCCCACGATCGTTGCCGCCACGAAGTGGGACGGCGTGAAGCCCTCGCAGCGGGTGAAACAGCTGCGCTCCCTCACGGGCGAATACGCCCGCTCGATCCGCACCCTCCAGCCCGTCTCGTCCGAGACCGGCGAAAACCTCGAAACCCTCGGCCGCGCCGTTCTCGCGCTGATCAAGGAAGCCTCGACGGGCTCCCCGGCGCAAGAGACGGTCCCGCACCTCGACCCTCAAGAAGAGGAGTAAGAACGATGCCCCGTCGCAAAGTCCCCGGCGCCGACTATTCGCCCATCATCGACCCCCGGGAGCTCCCGGACGACACCGAGGAGTCGCCGGTTGCGCTCGCGTCCGAGGCCGAGCCGATGCTCGACATCCGGTCGCTGCACAACAACTCGATGCCTCAGCTCGTCAAGATCGCCCAGGACCTCGAGGTCGAGGGCGCGCCCTCGCTGCGCAAGCAGGAGCTGATCTTCAAGGTCCTCCAGGCGCAGACCGAGCGGCTCGGGCTGATCTTCTCCGAGGGCGTGCTGGAAGTTCTGCCCGACGGCTTCGGCTTCCTGCGCGCGCCCGAGTACAACTACCTCGCCGGGCCCGACGACATCTACGTGTCGCCGTCCCAGATCCGCAAGTTCGGGCTGCGCACGGGCGACACCATCTCCGGCCAGATCCGTCCCCCCAAGGACGGCGAGCGCTATTTCGCGCTCATCAAGGTGGAGGCGGTCAACTTCGAGCACCCCGACGTGGCTCGCGAGAAGATCCTCTTCGACAACCTCACGCCGCTGTATCCCGAGGAGCGGATCCGCCTCGAGATCCCCACGAACCTCTCGTCGCGCGTGCTGGACCTCATCGCGCCCATCGGCAAGGGCCAGCGTGGCCTCATCGTCGCCCCGCCCCGCACGGGCAAGACGATGCTTCTCCAGGCGCTCGCGAACGCCATCACGACGAACCATCCCGAGATCACGCTCATCGTGCTGCTCATCGACGAGCGGCCCGAGGAAGTGACCGACATGCAGCGCTCGGTGAAGGGCGAGGTCATTTCTTCGACGTTCGACGAGCCCGCGACGCGTCACGTGCAAGTGGCCGAGATGGTCATCGAGAAGGCCAAGCGCCTCGTCGAGCACAAGCGCGACGTGGTGATCCTCCTCGACTCCATCACGCGTCTCGCCCGCGCTTACAACACCACGTGCCCGCCCTCGGGCAAGGTGCTCTCGGGCGGTGTGGACGCGAACGCGCTCCAGAAGCCCAAGCGCTTCTTCGGCGCCGCGCGCAACGTGGAAGAGGGCGGCTCGCTCACGATCATGGCGACGGCCCTCATCGACACGGGCTCGCGCATGGACGACGTGATCTTCGAGGAGTTCAAGGGCACCGGAAACATGGAAGTGCACCTCGACAGGAAGCTCGTCGACCGCCGCGTCTTCCCGGCCATCGACATCAACCGCTCGGGGACCCGCAAGGAAGAGCTGCTGCTCGAGAAGAGCGAGCTCAACCGCGTATGGATTCTCCGCAAGGTGCTCAACCCGCTCTCCACGGTGGAGGCCATGGAGCTCCTCATCGAGAGGCTCGACAAGACGAAGTCGAACGGCGACTTCCTCTCGTCGATGTCCTCGGGTTAGATCGGGAACTTCCGCACGGTGAACGTCACGTGCGAAAGCGTGACGGCCGCCGCGAGATGACCCGGGAGCGCCTCGAACGTGAAGACGCCGAGGCGCTCCGGATCCCCGGCTTCCGACGGGACGCGAAGGAACCGCGGGTGCTCGTCGAGCAGCGTGGCGGTGTCGACTTCGGTCTGCGAGAGGTTTCCCGCGATGCCGGTCCCGATCGCCTTCACGAGCGCTTCCTTCAGCGTCCACAGTCTGTAGAACGCGTTCGTTCGGGCCTCGGGAGCCAGCGACTCGAGGTACGCGGCTTCGGGAGCTGAGAAAAACCGGCGCGCGATCCCGTCCAGATTCGGCTTCTCGCGAACGCGCTCGACATCGACGCCGATCGGGATGCCGTCCACGACGCCGATCAGAACGGCGTCGCCGGAGTGGGAGACGTTGAACTCGGGTCCGCCGGGCAGGGCCGGCTTGCCGTGCGGTCCGTCGACGAAGACGAGATGCTCCGGAGCCGTGCCGGTCCATGCGCCGAGGACGGTGCGTCGCGCCAAGCGCGCCGTCGTGAAGCGCCGTCGGGCTTCCGGATTCGCAATGGCCTCTCTTCGTGTCCTCTCGTCCAGGTCGAGCAGGGAGACCAACGGGGCAGGAGGCTCCGCGACAGGCACCACGAGAAGGGAAGGTAACCGGGATCTCATGGCCCATCTTAGCGATCGAAGAGACCCTGACGGGCGAGGGCTGGGCTTCAAAGGGTAGGGCGGCTCTCCGCGCTCCCATCGAGAATGGGCCGGACGCGCAAGGCGAGGGCGGGAGCGGACGGCGAGCCGAGACCGCCGAACCTCCCCCCGAGCGATCCCATGTGGACCGCCGGGGTTCCCATCGAACGACGGGCGCGAGAAGATACGCGTTCCCTTCAGAGGAGGTGCCCCATGACGACGGCGACCACGGCCGAGCCCGCGCGCGACACCGCGACGGGCGTGACCCTTCTGCGCGACTACGTGAACGGACGCTTCGTGGACTCCCGCGCCACGGCCCGCGGCCCCGTCTTCAACCCCGCGACGGGCGCCGTCATCGCCGAGGTGCCCTATGGCACCCGCGAGGACGTGGACGCCGCGGTGGCCGCCGCCAAGTCCGCGTTCCCGGCCTGGCGCGCGACGCCCGTGCCCGAGCGCGCCCGCGCGATGTTCCGCTTCCGCGACCTCCTCGACGCCGCCGTGGACGACGTGGCCCGCATCGTCACGACCGAGCACGGCAAGACGCTCGACGAGTCGCGCGGGTCGGTGCGCCGCGGGCTCGAGGCCGTCGAGGTCGCGTGCGGCATGCCGTCGCTCATGATGGGTCACGGCCTCGAGGACATCTCCCGCGGCATCGACTGCGACGTCCACCGCCAGCCCCTGGGCGTCTTCGCCGCCATCGCGCCGTTCAACTTCCCGGCCATGGTGCCGCTCTGGTTCCTGCCGTTCGCCGTCGCCACGGGCAACACGTTCGTGGTGAAGCCCTCGGAGCTCGTGCCCCTCTCGCAGCGGCGCATCTTCGAGCTCCTCCACGAGGCCGGCATTCCGCCCGGCGTCGTGAACATGGTGAACGGCGCGGCCGACGTGGTGAACGGGCTCTGCGAGCACCCCGACGTGAAGGGCGTCTCCTTCGTGGGCTCCACGCAGATCGCCCGGCACGTCTACCGCTCGGCCTCGGCGCACGGAAAGCGTGTCCAGGCCCTGGGCGGCGCCAAGAACTTCATCGTCGTCATGCCCGACGCCAACCTGGACCGCTCGATCGACATCATTTCCGAGAGCTGCTACGGCTGCGCGGGCGAGCGCTGCCTCGCGGGCTCCGTCATCGTGACCGTCGGAAACGCGCACGGCGCCGTGCGCGAGCGGCTCGTCGCCGCGGCCAAGGGCATCCGCGTGGGGAACGGCCTGGAAGACGGCATCACGATGGGCCCGGTGATCCGCCCGTCCGCGCGGGACCGCATCCTGGGCTACATCGAGAAGGGCGTGGCGGAAGGCGCCGAGCTCCTCCTCGACGGCCGCGGCCACAGCGTCGTGGGCCACGAGAACGGCTTCTTCCTCGGCCCGTCGATGTTCGATCGCGTCGACCCCATGTCGACCATCGGCCGGGAGGAGATCTTCGGACCCGTGCTCTCGATGCTCAACGTGCCCGATCTCGACGCCGCCATCAAGCTCTCGCATTCCCATCCCCAGGCGAACGCGATATCGATTTTCACCACGAACGGCAAGGCGGCCCGCGACTTCTCGTACCACGCGCCGGCCACGATGGTGGGCGTCAACATCGGGGTCGCGGCGCCCATGTCGTTCTTCCCGTTCGGCGGCGCCAAGGAGAGCTTCTTCGGCGATCTGAAGGCCCACGGCCGCGACGGCGTGCAGTTCTACACCGACCAGAA
>JAEUQS010000482.1 GCA_016789625.1 Acidobacteriota bacterium
CTCGCGGCCCTTGGCGTCGAGGATGACGAGCTTGGCGTTGCGGTTGACGACGACTTCCGTGCCGTCCTTCTTCTTGACCGTGAGCGCGTTGAGGAGCTTCACGGAGCCGGGGTTCTTGGCCATGTGGCGGGCGGCCTCGGACACGCGGGCCGTACCACCGTAGTGGAACGTCCGCATCGTGAGCTGCGTGCCGGGCTCGCCGATCGACTGCGCGGCGATGACGCCGACGGCCTCACCGATGTCGACGACGTTGCCGGTCGCGAGGTTGCGTCCGTAGCACTTGCGGCACACGCCGCGGCGCGTCTCGCAGGTGAGCACCGAGCGGATCTTGACGCGCTCGATACCCGCTTCCTGCACGAGCCCGGCGAGCTCCTCGCTGATGAGGTCGCCCGTCATCACGATGGCTTCGTCGGTCGCGGGGTCGTAGACGTCTTCCTGAACGCCACGGCCCACGATGCGGTCGCGGAGCGGCTCGAGGATCTCGCCGCCCTCCATGATCGCCGACACGGTGATGCCGTCGATCGTGCCGCAATCCTCCTCGGTGATGATGACGTCCTGAGCGACGTCGACGAGGCGGCGCGTGAGGTAGCCGGAGTCGGCCGTCTTGAGCGCGGTGTCGGCGAGACCCTTGCGCGCTCCGTGCGTCGAGATGAAGTACTCGAGCACGGTGAGGCCTTCTCGGAAGTTCGAGATGATGGGCTGCTCCATGACCTCGCCCGAGGGCTTGGACATGGGACCGCGCATGCCCGCCAGCTGACGCACCTGCTCCTTGGAGCCTCGGGCGCCGGAGTCGGCCATCATGTAGATGGGGTTGAACTCGCCGCCCGTGGCGGAGTCGGACGCCTTCATCTCCTTGAACATCTCTTCGGCGACGGCCTCCGTCGCGCGGTGCCAGATGTCGATGATCTTGTTGTGGCGCTCGCCGTCGGTGATCGCGCCCTGCTGGCGCTGACCCTCGACCTCGAGGACGTCCTTGCGGGCCCGGGCGACCATCTCGCCCTTCTTGACCGGGATGTGCATGTCGTCGACGCCGATCGAGATGCCGGCGCGCGTCGCGGCGGCGAACCCGAGGGCCTTGACGATGTCGAGGATCTCGACCGTGCGCCCGATGCCGTAGTTGACGAAGCAGTAGTTGACGAGATCCTGAAGGCCCTTCTTGCGGAGGGTGCCGTTGATGAACGGCAGCTCGGGCGGAAGGCTCGCCGACATGATCACGCGGCCGACGGTCGTCTCGATGCGCGTGCGGTTGCACGTGATCGGCTCGGTGTGGACGATGTCCTGATCGTTGAGCACCTGGCTCTCGAGGTCCACGAGGGGCCCCGTGTAGCGCACCGAGATGCCGGCGTGGGTCTCCACCTCGCCCGCGCCGTGCGCGAGAAGCACTTCGTCGAAGCCGGAGAAGACACGGCCTTCACCCTTGCAGCCGTCCTTCCTCCGCGTGAGGTAGTACAGGCCGAGGACGAGGTCCTGCGAGGGAACCGTGAGGGGCTTGCCGTGGGCGGGCGAGAGGATGTTGAGGCTCGAGAGCATCAGCACCTGGGCCTCGACCTGCGCCTTGGGCGAGAGGGGCACGTGGACGGCCATCTGGTCGCCGTCGAAGTCGGCGTTGAACGCCGCGCAGACGAGCGGATGGATCTTGATGGCCTTGCCCTCGATGAGCACGGGCTCGAACGCCTGGATGCCGAGCCGGTGGAGCGTGGGCGCGCGGTTCAGGAGCACCGGGTGTTCCTTGATGACCTCTTCGAGAGCGTCCCAAACCTCGTTGGGGGCCTGCTCGACGAGCTCCTTGGAGGCCTTGATCGTCGAGGTGATGCCCTTCTGCTCGAGGCGGTGATAGATGAAGGGCTTGAAGAGCTCGAGGGCCATCTTCTTGGGCAGGCCGCACTGGTGGAGCTTGAGCTCCGGTCCGACGACGATGACCGAACGGCCCGAGTAGTCGACGCGCTTGCCGAGGAGGTTCTGGCGGAAGCGGCCGGACTTGCCCTTGAGGGTGTCCGAGAGGGACTTGAGGGGGCGGTTGTTCGAGCCCTTGAGCACGCGGCCGCGGCGGCCGTTGTCGAAGAGGGCGTCGACGGCCTCCTGGAGCATCCGCTTCTCGTTGCGCACGATGACTTCGGGCGCGCGGAGCTCGAGGAGCTTCTTGAGGCGGTTGTTCCGGTTGATGACGCGGCGGTAGAGGTCGTTGAGGTCCGACGTCGCGAAGCGGCCGCCATCGAGCGGAACGAGCGGGCGGAGCTCCGGCGGGATGACGGGGATGACGTTCAGGATCATCCACTCCGGGCGGTGGCCCGAGCGGCGGAACGCGTCGACGACCTTGAGGCGCTTGGCGGCCTTGAGCCGCTTGAGGGCCGAGGTCTCCGTCTTCATGATGAGGCGGAGCTCTTCGGCGAGATCGTCCACGTTGACGCGCTGGAGGAGCTCCTGGATCGCCTCGGCGCCCATCTTGGCGACGAACGTGTCGATCCCGTGCTTTGCCTTCAGCTCGCGGTACTTCTCTTCGGAGACGAGGTCCTTCTCGTCGAGGTTCTCATCCTCGGCGAGCGGGCCCGGATCGATGATGACGTACTGCTCGAAGTAGAGGATCCGCTCGAGGTCGCGGAGCGTGAGGTCGAGGAGGTGGCCGATGCGCGACGGGAGGCCCTTGAAGAACCACACGTGCGAAACGGGAGCCGCCAGCTCGATGTGACCCATGCGCTCACGGCGCACCTTGGACTTGGTGACCTCGACGCCGCACTTGTCGCACACGACGCCGCGGTGCTTCATGCGCTTGTACTTGCCGCAGAGGCATTCCCAGTCGGTGATGGGTCCGAAGATCTTCGCGCAGAAGAGGCCGTCCCTCTCGGGCTTGAACGTGCGGTAGTTGATCGTCTCGGGCTTGGTGACCTCACCGAAGGACCACGAACGGATCTTCTCGGGGCTCGCGAGGGCGATCTTGATGGCGTTGAAGTCGCGCGGACCGGTATTCCGGAAAGGCGCGAGGGCGGCGGAAGCGGCGGATGCGGTGCTGAATGTTTCCATGCGTTCGCCTCCCTTAGATCTTCATGAGCTCGACGTCGAGGCAGAGCGACTGCAGCTCGCGTACGAGAACGTTGAACGACTCGGGCAGGCCCGGCTCGTCGGGGACGTCACCCTTGACGATGGCTTCGTAGATCTTCGAGCGGCCTTCGACGTCGTCGGACTTGACGGTGAGGAGCTCCTGCAGCGTGTAGGCCGCGCCGTAGGCCTCGAGCGCCCACACTTCCATCTCTCCGAAGCGCTGGCCGCCGAACTGGGCCTTGCCGCCGAGAGGCTGCTGCGTGATGAGCGAATAGGGGCCGATCGACCGGGCGTGGATCTTGTCGTCCACGAGGTGCGAGAGCTTGAGCATGTAGATGTAGCCGACGGTGACGTTCTGCTCGAAGCGCTCCCCCGTCATGCCGTCGTAGAGAACCGTCTTGCCGCCGGTCGGGAGGTCGGCCTTGACGAGGAGATCGCGGATCTCGGACTCCTCGGCGCCGTCGAAGACGGGCGTCGCGATGTTGAGGCCGAGCGCCCGCGCGGCCCATCCGAGGTGGGTCTCGAGGATCTGACCGACGTTCATACGCGAGGGGACGCCGAGCGGGTTGAGAACGATCTCGACCGGCGTGCCATCGGGCAGGTACGGCATGTCCTCCTCGGGGAGGATGCGGCTGATGACGCCCTTGTTGCCGTGGCGTCCGGCCATCTTGTCGCCCACCTGGAGCTTGCGCTTCATGGCGACGAACACCTTGACCGTCTTGTTGACGCCCGGGGGCAGCTCGTCGCCCTTGGCGAGGAGCGTCACGCGGTCGGACGTGACCTTCTTGATGACGTCGATCTGCGAGTCCGTGCGCTGGAGGATGAGGCGGACCGCGTCGCGAACCTCTTCGTCCTTGAGCTTCAGGCCCTTGAGCATGCGGGGCGTGAGGAGAGCGATCTTCTCGGGGGCGAGCTTGGTGCCCTCCTTGACGACCACGTTGCCCTGGGAGTCCGCGACGTCCTCGAGGACGGCACGGCCCGACAGCAGCGTTTCGATCTTCTCCTTGGCCTCGGTGCGGATGATGCGGATCTCGTCGTCGGCGTTCTTCTGGAGCCGGCCGACTTCCTCGTCGAGGATCTGCTTGGCCCTTACGTCCTTCTGCTTCTCGTCGTCCTTGCGGGTGAAGATCTTCACGTCCACGACGACGCCCTCGATGCCCGGGGGGCACTTGAGCGAGGCGTCGCGCACGTCGCCGGCCTTCTCACCGAAGATCGCGCGGAGGAGCTTCTCTTCCGGCGTGAGCTGGGTCTCGCCCTTCGGCGTGACCTTGCCCACGAGGATGTCGCCGGGCTTCACGTTCGCGCCGATGCGGATGATGCCGCTCTCGTCGAGATCGCGGAGCGCCGTCTCCGAGACGTTGGGGATGTCCTTCGTGATCTCTTCGGCGCCGAGCTTGGTCTCGCGGGCCTCGATCTCGAACTCCTCGATGTGGATGGAGGTGTAGTAGTCCTCCTTGACCATCTTCTCGGAGATGAGGATGGCGTCCTCGAAGTTGTAGCCGCGCCACGGCATGAAGGCGACGAGGATGTTGCGACCGAGCGCGAGCTCGCCCTGCGACGTGCAGGGGCCGTCGGCCAGGACCTGGCCGGCGACGACGTGGAGCCCTTCACGGACGATGGGCTTCTGGTTGATGCAGGTGTTCTGGTTGGAGCGGCGGAACTTCAGGAGCGGGTAGATGTCGGCGCCGAACTCGGTCTTGCCGTCGGGTCCCTGGTTCTCGACCCGCACGATGATGCGGCGCGCGTCCACGGTGTCGACGATGCCGTCGCGCTTGCACACGACGACGGCGCCGGAGTCGCGGGCCACGACGCTCTCGAGGCCGGTGCCCACGAAGGGCGGCTCGGTCCGGAGGAGCGGCACCGACTGGCGCTGCATGTTCGAGCCCATCAGCGCGCGGTTCGCGTCGTCGTGCTCGAGGAAGGGGATGAGCGCGGCAGCCACGGAGACGAGCTGCTTGGGCGAGACGTCCATGAACTCGACGGTCGCCTTCTCCACGGTGAGGAACTCGCCGGCGTGCCGGGAGACGACGCGGTCGTCCTGGAAGTTGCCTTCGTCGTCGACCGGCGCGTTGGCCTGGGCGATGACGTAGTTCTCCTCTTCCCAGGCGGGAAGGTAGAACGCCGTGTTGCGGCCCGTGGGCGCCCGCTTGTGCGCTTTCTTGAGCTTGCCGGCCATCTCCTCGAGCTCGTCGACCTCGACGATCTGACCCTTCTTCCAGCCGGAGTCGCCGACGGAGACGACCTCGACGTGGTCGATGACGCGCCCGGCCTTCACCTTCTTGTACGGCGACTCGATGAAGCCGAACTCGCTGATGCGGGCGAAGCACGAGAGGGACGAGATGAGTCCGATGTTCGGACCTTCGGGCGTCTCGATCGGGCAGATGCGGCCGTAGTGGGTCGCGTGAACGTCGCGCACCTCGAAGCCGGCGCGCTCACGGGAGAGGCCGCCCGGTCCGAGGGCCGAGAGACGCCTCTTGTGCGTCACCTCGGAGAGGGGGTTCGTCTGGTCCATGAACTGCGAGAGCTGCGAGGACCCGAAGAACTCCTTGATCGCCGCGATGACGGGCTTGGAGTTGATGAGGTCGTGCGGCATCGCCGAGTCGATGTCCTGGTGGACGGACATCTTCTCCTTGATGGCGCGCTCCATGCGCACGAGGCCGATGCGGAACTGGTTCTCGAGGAGCTCGCCCACGCAGCGCACGCGACGGTTGCCGAGGTTGTCGATGTCGTCCGTGCGGCCGATGTCCTTGCGGAGCCTCAGCAGGTGCTCGATCACGACGAAGAAGTCGTCTGACGTGAGCGTCTTCTGGTCGAGCGACGTCTGGAGGCCGGTGCGGATGTTGAACTTGAAGCGGCCGACGCGCGAGAAGTCGTACTTGCGAGGGTCGAAGAACATGCCCGCGAAGAGGTTCTTGGCGCTCTCGTCGGTCGGGGGGTCGCCGGGACGCATCCTCTTGTAGATCTCGAGGAGCGCCTCGCGCTTCGTCTTGATGGAGTCCTTGCGGAGCGTCGCGACGAGCGTCTCGCCCACGGGCTCCCAATCGGGAAAGAAGATCTCGACGGGGGTCGCCTGCTTGTCCATGAGCTGCGACGGAAGATCCTCGGGGACCTCCGCGCCGGCCTCGAAGAGGACCTCACCGTTGCCGAGATCGACGATGTCGGCTGCGAAGAGCACGCGTCCGAGCTTGGCGAAGTCGGCCGTGACGGTCACCGACTCGCCCTTGGACATGGCCTCGCGGTGCTCGGCCGTGAGCTTGATCTCGCCGAAAATCTTGCCGTCGCGGCGGATGCCGCGGAGATGCTTCTGGCGCAGGTCTTCCTTGACGAGCACGTCGGGCGGGAGCGTGAGATGGGTCTTCCCCTTCTCGAACGTCACGCCGACGGCGGAATAGAACTTCTTGAGGATCGACTCGTCGCTCTCGAGGCCGAGCGCGCGGAGGAACACCGTTCCCGCGAACTTCCTCTTCCGGTCGATGCGCACGCCGAAGAGGCCCTTGCCGTCGATCTCGAACTCCACCCAGGAGCCGCGGTACGGAATGATCTTGCCCACGAGAACCTGCGGGCCGTCCTTGGTGAAGAAGACTCCGGGCGAGCGGTGGAGCTGCGAGACGATGACGCGCTCCGTCCCGTTGATGACGAACGTGCCGTTGTCCGTCATGAGGGGGATCTCGCCGAAGTAGACCTCCTCCTCCTTGATGTCGCGGATCGGGAGCTCCTTGGGAGCGCCCTTGCCGGTGGGAGCGTTTTCCTTGTCGTAGACCTTGAGCCGGAAGGTCACTCGGAGAGGAACCGAATACGTGTACCCGCGCTCCTGGCACTCGGCCACGGAGTACGGCTGACGGAGCTCCACGGGCGTGCCGCAGACCTCGTCGATCGTGACGCGGTTGGGGTTCGGGAACCCGCAGGCGGCGCACTCGACCTTGTTCGCCCGCGCATCCTTGACCCGAACCGTCTTGCCGCAGTGCTCGCACGGAAACCGGAGGTGCTGAATGCCTTCCAGACGGCCGCTTCGGGACTTCCACTCACCAATGCGGAACGAGACGTACTCGAGGGCGCACGTCTCACGGAAATCGCTGAATGGGAAAACGCTCCGGAAGACCGCCTCCAAACCAACGTCCTCCCGCTCCTGCGGGAGGAGATCCATCTGGAGAAAGTCCTCATAGGACTTTCTCTGGACGTCGATGAGATTCGGAAGAGGAAGGGTGCTCCGAATCTTCCCAAAATCGTGGCGGGGCTTCTGTCCGGGGGCGACGATGCGATCGTTCATCCGAGTGCGCTCCAAAGACCTTAGTCGGCAACCGTTGACCGCTATGCCGGTAGGGGATGAAAAAAAAGGACCTCGAGAAACGACACGACCGCCCGGCCGAAGACGCGGGCATTTACCCCGCGTTCGACCGGGCGGAAGCACTGAGAAAGAGCGACCGGGATCTACTTGACTTCGACCTTGGCGCCCGCGTCCTCGAACTTCTTCTTGATGGTGGCCGCCTCGTCCTTCGAGACGCCTTCCTTGATGACGCCGAGGTTCTCGACGAGATCCTTGGCTTCCTTGAGGCCGAGCGAGGAGTTGACCTCGCGGACGACCTTGATGACGTTGATCTTGTTCGCGCCGGCTTCCTTGAGGGAGACCGTGAACTCCGTCTGCTCTTCGGCGGCGGCGGCCGGCGCGGCGGCGGCGCCCGCGGCGGGAGCGGCCATCGACATCGCGGCGGCGGAGACGCCGAACTTCTCTTCGAGGGCCTTCACGAGCTTGTTGAGCTCGAGGACCGTCATGGACTCGACTTCGGTGACGAACTGTTCGGTTGAAAGAGCCATCTGTTTCTTGCTCCTGAAAGTTACGCGCCCTTAGGCGGCGCTCTCTTCTTTTTGCTTGGCGACGGCCGAGAGCGTGATCGCCAGGTTGCGCTGGGGACCGGACAGCACCGTCACGAGACGGCGGACCGGCGACTGCATGAGACCGAGGAGCTTGGCCACGAGCTCGGTGCGGGTGGGCATCGAGGCGAGAGCCTCGAGCTCCTTGGCCGAGACGACCTGGCCGTCCACGAGGGCGGCCTTGACCTTGAGGGCGGGGTGGGTCTTGGCGAAGTCGTGGAGGACCTTCGCGAGGCCCACGACGTCCGTCGCGCTGTACGCGACGCCCGTCATGCCCTTGAACTCGCCGGCGAGCTGGCCGAGAGGAGCGTTCCTCAGGGCGCGCACCGCGAGGGTGTTCTTGACGACGACGTACTCGGAGCCCGAGGCCCGCACCTTGCGACGGAACTCCGTGACGTCGGGGACGTTGAGACCTTTGTAGTCGATGAGGAAGGCGTAGGGCGCCTTGCCCACCGAGCCGGCGATCTCGTCGATCTCCTGGGCCTTGGCGGCCCGGTTGGCGGAAAGCCCCGTGGCGGGGGCGGCGGAAGTGCTCATTATGCCGTTCTCCCGGCAGCCTTCTCGACGACGGACGGATCCACCGGAATCCCGGGGCCCATCGTGGCCGAGAGGAAGACCGACCTGACGTACTTGCCCTTGGCGGCAGAAGGCTTCGCCTTCTGGAGCGCCGCGAGGAGGGCCTCGGCGTTCTCGGTGAGCTGGTTCTCGTTGAAGGAGACCTTGCCCAGCGGCACGTGGATGACCGCGGTCTTGTCCACGCGGAACTCGATCTTGCCCGCCTTGAGCTCCTTCACCGTCTTGCCGACCTCGAAGGTCACCGTGCCCGCCTTCGGGTTCGGCATCAGGCCGCGGGGCCCGAGGACCTTACCGAGACGTCCCAGCGACTTCATCATGTCGGGGGTGGCGACGAGAGCTTCGAAATCGAGAAAGCCCGCCTGGATGCGAGCGACGAGCTCGTCGCCGCCCGCGATGTCCGCGCCGGCTTCCTCGGCTTCCTTGATCTTCTCGCCCGACGCCACCACGGCGACGCGGACCGTGGAGCCCGTGCCGTGCGGCAGGACCACGGTTCCACGAACCATCTGGTCGGCGTGCTTCGGGTCCACCCCGAGGCGCACGGCGACTTCCACGGTCTCGTTGAACTTCGCGGTCGCGGTCGCCTTCACGAGGGCCATCGCCTGCGGGAGCTCATAGAGCTTCGTCCGGTCGACCTTGGCCGCCGATGCTCTGTATTTTTTTCCCTGAGTCATTCGTCGTTACCTACTTCTGAAGAGCAGCCCGGCGTTCCTGGTCTCGCGGTGAGAAGCCCCGGGGGCAACCCGGGCACCTCGAGCCCCGCACGTCGAGAGGATCGGCGTGAGCGGCGGGGGTCTTCGGTCGAAAAGCGTGTCGTGGCTGGAAGGCCCGGAGCGGCGGCAGCCGCTCCCACCTTCCCGGACTAGCCGATGACCTCGATCCCCATGGAGCGCGCGGTTCCCCGGACGCTGCGCATGGCGGAGGCGAGATCGGTGCAGTTGAGGTCGGGCATCTTGAGCTTGGCGATCTCCTCGACGTCCTTCTCGGTGACCTTCCCGACCTTGGTACGGTTCGGGACGCCCGAGCCCTTCTCGAGCTTCGCCTTCTTCTTGAGGAGGACGGCAGCCGGAGGGGTCTTCAGGATGAACGAGTAGGAGCGGTCGGAATAGACCGTCACGACCACCGGAATGATGAGGCCGTCATCCTTGGCCGTCTTGGCGTTGAACGCCTTGCAGAAGTCCATGATGTTGACGCCCTGCGGACCCAGAGCCGTGCCGACCGGAGGAGCCGGGGTCGCCTTGCCGGCGGGGATCTGGAGCTTGACGTAGGCCGTGACTTTCTTCGCCATGTGTGTCTCTTCTTCTGCTTCTCTCGATTAAGCCCGCTCCGGATCGCTCCGGATCAGACCTTTTGAACCTGGACGAATTCGAGCTCGACCGGGGTGGGCCGCCCGAAGATGGTGACGAGGACACGGAGCGTCGACCGTTCGAGGTTGACGTCTTCCACCACACCGGTGAACTCCTTGAAGGGTCCGTCGGTGATCTTGATCTGCTCGCCCCGCTCGTAGACGTAGCGCGGCTTGGGCTTCTCCTTCGTCTCCGCGGTGTGGTGGAGGATCGACTCCACCTCTTCCGGGGTCAGCGGAACGGGCGCCTTCGAGGAACCGCCCACGAAGCCGGTGACCTTCGGCGTGTTGCGCACGAGGTGCCACGTCTCGTCGGACATGGCCATCTGCACGAGGACGTAGCCCGGAAAGAACTTCCGCTCCACGTTCCGGCGCTTGCCGCCCTTCATCTCGACGACGGTTTCCTTCGGCACGCGGATCTCGCCGAAGGAGGTTTCCATGCCGAGCGCCTTGATGCGGTTCGTCAGCTCCTGGACGACCCGGTCTTCGAAGCCCGAGTACGTGTGGACGATGTACCAGTCCATCGGAACCGCGGGGGTTTCCACGGACTCGGCGGCAGGCGTTTCGTCGAGGGCGTCGCTCACGATTTCCTCAGGCACCGAAGGCCTTGAACAGCTTGTCCACGGCGGGCGTCACGATGGCGTCCACACCGAAGAGGTAGATCCCCATGACGAACGTATAGAGGACGACCACGGTGGTCGTCCCCACGATCTCGTCGCGCCCGGGCCAGGAGACCTTCGCGGCCTCCTTCTTCACGTCGCCCAGGAACTCGCGAAAGTTCGTGAAGCGCTGCTGAAGGTTGAGATTCGTCGACATGACTCTCTTCTTCCGATCGAGGAGATCTGGCAGGGGTGAGGAGACTCGAACTCCTAACCTACGGTTTTGGAGACCGTTGCTCTGCCAATTGAGCTACACCCCTAACGGACTCTCCTCAGACTTTGCCTTCCTTGTGGGGGGTGTGCTTCCGGCACGCACGGCAGAACCGAGCGACCTCGAGCTTCTCCTGGTGGGCCTTCTTGTTCTTGGTGACGGTGTAGTTCTTCCGCTTGCACTCGCCGCAGTTGAGACTGATGATCTCGCGCATCTTCTTCTTCCCTAGGTGCTTCCCTAGACCTTCCTATGGAGCGGGAGACGGGATTCGAACCCGCGACCAACAGCTTGGAAGGCTGTGACTCTACCCCTGAGTTACTCCCGCCGAGAATGGAGCCCACGAGCAGATTTGAACTGCTGACCCCGTCCTTACCAAGGACGTGCTCTACCGACTGAGCTACGTGGGCCAAATGGGTCGACGACCGAACTTGGACGAACCAGGCTCCCCTCGGAGCCCCCCAAGAACGAAATTGGTGGGCAGAGAGGGATTCGAACCCCCGTAGCACTAGGTGCGGCAGATTTACAGTCTGCTGCCATTAACCACTCGGCCATCTGCCCACGAGTCTTCCTATTTCCAAAGAGCCTCGGAATCGCTGGAGCTGGCGATGGGAGTTGAACCCACAACCTGCTGATTACAAATCAGCTGCTCTGCCAGTTGAGCTACACCAGCGTTCGTTCCGCCGTTCCGGGTCTCGGCAGGCCTTTCCCTCGCGGGATTGGACGGACGAGCACCGACACGTCGGCGCGAATCGCGGTTTATATCAGCGGGGACCTCCGGCGGTCAAGCCATTTTCATGCCCGATTCGCGTTCTCCGAACCTCCCAGAGAAGGATCGCCGCCGCGACCGACACGTTGAGAGAGCCTCCACCCCCCACCATGGGGATCGAAACGAGGCGATCGCACGTCTCCTTCGTGAGCCGGCGCAGCCCCTCCCCCTCCGCTCCCAGGCAGAGGACGACGTCGCCGGTGAGGTCGACGCGCGACGCGGGCTCCCCCTCCATCGCGGCTCCGAAGACCCAGAAGCCGGCCTTCTTGGCGTCCTCGAGGAACCGGGCCGCGTTGCCGGCCCGGCCGATCCGCACCCGCTCGAGCGCGCCCGCGGCGGCCTTGGCCACGGTCTCCCCGAGCGCGGCGGAGTGCCGCTCGGTGAGCACCACGCTCGCTCCGAGAGCCGCCGCCGTCCGGACGATGGCCCCCACGTTCCCCGGATCGGTGACCTCGTCGAGGAACACGACGATCCGGCTCCCGGGCTCCCCCGCGAGACAGGCTTCGACGGAATCCAGCTCGCGGGTCGCGACCTTTGCGACGACGCCGTTGTGAGCCTTGCCCCCGAGGCGGTCGAGCTCCTCCTTGGGCACCTGCCGGACGGGTACGCCGTTCTGGCGGGCGAGCGTCTCGAGCTCCTTCATCCGGGCATCCTTGCGGTCCTTCTGAAGGAGCACGGATTCCACCGCTTTGGGGCGCTGGAGGAGTGTTTCCCTCACGGGGTGGAAGCCCGAGACGAAGCTCATGCCTCCTCCAGAAGCAGCACGACCGTGGCCGAGACGCCGAGTCCCCGTCCGAAGTCGGTGAGGCCGTTTCCGCTCGAAGCCTTGACGGAAACCCGCTCCACCGGCATCTCGAGGAGGTCGGCGATCACGGCCCGCATGGTGCCCACGTAGGGGCCGACCCGGGGACGGGACCCGACGAGGGTGACGTCGACGTTGCCCACCTTGGCGTTCCCGGCACGCCGCCAGGCTTCCCGCACGAAGACCGACGACGACACGCCGTGGAAGCGAGGATCCGAGGTACCGAAGACGCTGCCCAGATCCCCGCCCGCGACGGCGCCCAGCAGCGCGTCGGCCAGGGCGTGGAGGACGACGTCCCCGTCCGAATGGCCGTCGGGGCCCTCGGGCGAATCGATGGCGACCCCGCCCAGAACGCACGGCCGGCCGGGCACCAGGGGATGCGCGTCGAAACCGTGGCCGATGCGCATCAGCCGGTCACGCGGGTGAGGAACGCCTCGGCCCAGACGAGATCTTCGGGATAGGTGATCTTGAGGTTCCAGCGCGAGGTGAGGACGACGGACACCGGAACGTCCTTCTCGACGAGCTCGACGTCGTCGGTCGCTTCCCTCGCGAGCTCCCGCTCCAGCGCGGGCAGGAGAATCGAAGCCCGCACGACCTGCGGGGTCGAGGCCGCCACGAGATCGGAGCGGGGAACGGTCTCGGCGACCCGCCCTTCCGAAACCCGCTTGACGGTCTCGATCATGGAGAAGGCGGCGAGGGCGGCACCCGACGCCTCGGCGGCGTCCACCACGGCGGCGACCTCGACCGGGTCGACGAGCGGGCGGGCCGCGTCGTGCACGAGGAGGAGATCCTCGGGACCGGCGCCAGCGGCCCGCGCTGCGGCCGCAACGGAAGCCCGGCGCGTGAGGCCGCCCTCGACGAGGAGGATGGGAGCCGGGGCATCCACCAGCGCGGCCTCGAACGCCTCCCGGTGCCCCGCCGGATGGGCCACCACGAAGCGGTCCACCCTGCCCGAGGCGAAGAGCCGCTCGATGGAATGCAGGAGGAGCGGTTTCCCCATGAGCTGCACCAGGGCCTTGGGCCCCGAATCGTGGAAGCGCGTGCCGAAGCCCGCTGCGGGAATGAGCGCGAGAACGGCCATCGCAGTGAGGGAAAACGCCGCGCGTCAGCGCGCCATGATCTCCGTTTCCTTGGCCTTCAGGATCTTGTCGACCTCGCCCACGAAGCGGTCGGTGAGCTTCTGGATCTCCTCGAGCGCGCGGCGTTCGTCGTCCTGGGAGACCGTCGCGGCCTTGAGCTCCTTCTTGATCTTGTCGTTCGCTTCCTGCCGGTGGTGGCGGACCTCGACCTTGGCGTGCTCGGCGACCCCGTGGGCCTTCTTCGCGAGCTCCTTGCGACGCTCCTCGGTGGGCTGCGGAACCGGCACGCGGACGAGCTTGCCGTCGGAGCTCGGATTGAGCCCCAGATCGCTCGTGCGGATGGCCTTCTCGATGACGGGGCAGAGAGACGGCTCCCAGGGCGAGATGACGAGCATCGTGGCATCGGGCGCCGAGAGGTTCGCGACCTGGTTCAGCGGCGTCGCCGTGCCGTAGTACTCGACGACGATGGTGTCGAGGAGGCTGACGGACGCCCGTCCCGTGCGCAGGTGGCGCAGCTCGGTCTTGAGGGCTTCGATCGCGACGCCCATGCGCCGCTCGGCTTCTTTCTTGATCTCGGTCAGGGGCATGCGATTCCTCCTACGAAGATTTCATGGACGGGCGCCAGCGTGAACGAGCGTACCGACGGTCTCCCCCATGATCACCCGGCGGATGTTGCCCGGCACGTGCAGGTTGAAAACCCTGATCGGCATGCGGTTGTCGCGGCAGAGGGCGATCGAGGCCGCGTCCATGACGGCGAGCCCCTTCTCGAGAACCTCCTGGTAGGTCACGTCGGGCAGGAGCACGGCATCGGGGACCTTCTTGGGATCCGCGGTGTAGATCCCGTCCACCTGTGTGGCCTTGAGGATCGCTTCGGCCTTCACCTCGTTCGCGCGGAGCGCCGCGGCGGAGTCCGTCGTGAAGAACGGGTTGCCCGTGCCGCCCGCGAGGAACACGACGCGCCCCTTGTCGAGGTGGCTGATCGCGCGCCGCCGGATGAACGGCTCGGCCACGGCGCGAATCTCGAAAGCGGTCATGACCCGGGAGACCACGCCCCGGCGCTCGATGGCGTCCTGCAGCGCGAGGGCGTTGATGACGGTCGCCAGCATCCCCATGTTGTCGCCTGTGACCCGGTCGATGCCCTTGGTGGCCGCGGAAACGCCACGAATGATGTTGCCGCCGCCCACGACGACCGCGATCTGCACCCCGAGACGCGCGATGTCGGCGATCTCCTCGGCGATGCGCGAGACCGTGGTGGCGTCGATGCCAAAGCTCTGGGGCCCCAGGAGGGCCTCGCCCGAAAGCTTCAGGAGCACCCGCTTGTAGGCAGGGAACCCGGCGGGATCCCTCGGACTCCCCCCGCCGGCCGCGCCGGAGGAGGGAGCGGGAGTAGAAACGAGAACCGGATCGCCGCTGACGCCGCTCACCGGGGGCTCAGTTGGTGAGGGCCGCGACCTCGGCCGCGAAGTCCGAGGCCTTCTTCTCGACGCCTTCGCCGACCTTGAAGCGCACGAACCGAACCACCCGGGCCGCCTTGCCGGCGCGCTCCTCGATGACCTGAGAGACCTTCTTGGAATCGTCCTTGGCGAAGGGCTGGTCGATGAG
>JAEUQS010000509.1 GCA_016789625.1 Acidobacteriota bacterium
CGCGCGCCCGGGCGGCCGTACGGCCTCTACTTCGGCGCGATGGCGTCCCACGAGATCTGGTGGGACGGCACGCTCATCGGCGGGAGCGGCGTCGTGGGCCGCACGAAGGAAGCCGAGATCCCGGGGCGCATCGAATCCCACTACCAGGTTCCGGACCGGCTCGTGACTCCGGGTGTCCACACCATTGCGGTCCGCGCGTCCGCTTTTCATCGGGGGTTCTCGCCGCAGGCCGGGTACTGGGAGCTCGTGGGGGGCAACTACGACACCATCCTCGAGGCCCGCTCGCGCGACGCGCACCTGGCCCTCATCGCTCTGAGCGGAATCCTGCTGACGGGCGTGTTCGCGTTCGCGATGTATGGGCTCACGCGCCGGGACCGCTCGTTCCTCCTCCTGGGCACGCTCTGCGCGAGCGCGGCGGGGCTCCTCGTCGCCGAAGCCTGGAGACCGCTCTTCGGCTACACGTACGACTGGCACATCGTGCGGCTGGTCGCGACCGTGGTGCTCTCGTGGCTCACCGGAGTCCAGCTCGTGGCGCTCGTCATCGCGCGTTTCCCGCACCGCACCGGCTCCCTGTGGCTCGCGGCTGTGGCGACCGCGTGCACGATCGGGCCGTTCATCCCTCGCGGCTGGGATCCGAAGTCGGTGCTGATCTTCGTCGTGTGCTTCGTCTTCGCCGCGCTCTGGACCGGGTGGGCGGCCTTGCGGCGACTGTCCGGCAGCCTCCTCGCTCTCCTCGGCTGCGGCGGCGCCACGGTCGCGCTCTTCCTCTTCCCGTACGACTGGCTCGACATGGGCGTCTACTTCGCGCTGAACTTCGTGTTCGTGTGCCTCCTCTGCTCGCACGCGCTCGAGGTGCGGCGCGAGCAGGACCAGAAGGCACGGCTGGAGCTCGAGATGCTGCGCATGCACCTCCAGCCGCACTTTCTGATGAACACGCTCACGGCCCTCTCGGAGTGGATCGAGGCCGAGCCGAAGACGGCCGTGCGCATGATCGAGTCTCTCTCCGAGGAGCTCCGGATCCTGGGCGGGATGGCGAGCCGGAGCCTCGTCAGCTCGGACGAGGAGCTGAGGCTCTGCCGCAGCCACCTCACGAACATGGGTCTCCGCAAGGACGTGCGGTACGAGCTGGAAACCGACGGCGTCGACGGCTCACGCCTCGTGCCGCCCGCGATCTTCCACACGCTGGTCGAGAACGCGATCACGCACGGCCCGGCCGCGGCGCACGTGACCCTGAGGCTCCGGGAACGGCGGGACGGCGCGCGCATCGAGTACGTCTTCGAGGCGCCGGCCGAGGAGAGCGGCGCCCCGAACTGCCCTGGGAGCGGCACGCGCTACATCGAAGCGCGGCTCCGCGAGGCCTGGGGCGACGCGTGGTCGTTCCGGCAGGAGCGCGCGGGCTCTCTGTGGCGCGTTTCCATCGCGGTGCCCGCGTGAGGATCCTGATCGTCGAGGACGAGGCGATGGTGGCGCGGCGCCTCGAGCGCCAGGTTCGCGAAATCGAACGCGACGCGGAGATCGACCTCGCGGCGTCTCTCGGCGCGGCCCGCGAACGGCTGCAACGTCCGGTCGACCTTCTGTTCCTCGACCTCAACCTCGGGGGCCGCGACGGATTCGAGCTGCTCGAGGAGGCGGCCGCCTCGCGCTTCCAGACCGTGATCGTCTCGGCACATCACGACCAGGCCCTGCGCGCGTTCGAGTACGGCGTCACCGACTTCCTCGCCAAACCCTGGAGCGAGGAGCGTCTGCGGCTGGCCCTGGAACGCGTCCTCGGGCGGGAGACATCGGCCCGGGGCCGCACCCGGACGCTCGTCGTGAGGCGGGGGCGGGAGCTGCAGAGTGTGCCGGTGGAGCAGATCGTCTTCATCCGCGGAGCCGACGACTACAGTGAGATCCACCTGGCCGACGGCACGACCCACCTGCACGAGAAGACCCTGCTCGCCCTGGAGGCCCTTCTCCCCGCGTCCTTCGCGCGCGTCCACCGTTCGTACATCGCAAACCTGGAGCACACACGCACGCTCCGCACGGCGCCGGGCGGACGGGTGGAGCTGCCGTTCGGAAACGAGACCGTCGTTCCTGTGGGCCGGATCTACCGCGATACGGTTCGGGAACGACTCGGACTCCCGGTGGGGGGCCTGGGGGGATCGAGAAACCCCCAGGTTCAAAGTCAGTGAACCGTCGTCGGCCGGCGCGCCGCCACGAGGGCGCCGAACAGCCGGCCGAAGAGCTCCGGGCTCTTCACGAACGCCTCGGGGTGCCACTGAACGCCCATCACGAACCGGGCCGAGGGCAGCTCGATCCCTTCCACCACGCCGTCCTCGGCAAGTGCGGAGACCACGAGGCCGCGTCCGAGCCGATGAGCGGCCTGATGGTGAAAGCTGTTCACCTCGAAGTGCGTGCGCTCCAGGATCGACGCGAGGCACGAGGAGGGATCCACCTCGACCCGATGCGCCATCGCGGCCCGCGGCCGCTCCCGGTCGTCGTGCGAGGCGTGCCCCGGAACGGCGCTCGGGATGTCCTGGATGAGGCTCCCGCCGAGGGCGACGTTGAGCATCTGGCTGCCACGACAGATCCCGAGGACCGGCACGTCCCTTTCGAACGCGTCGGCCAGGAGGCCCAGCTCGAACTCGTCGCGGATCGCGGACGTCCGGGTCACCGTGGGGTGCGGCTCCTCACCGTAGCGGCTCGGATGAATGTCCACGCCGCCCGTGAGAATGAGCGCGTCGAGCCGCTCGAGGAGCGAAGGGTGAAGGGCCGGGCCGCTCGGCGCGAGGACCACCGGAACACCCCCCGCGGCCTCCACGCTCCGCACGTAGTCCCAGCGGAGCACGTAGTAGTCGCCGTTGTTCGGGTCGTTGCCGGCGGTGATGCCCACGAGGGGTGGAATGTCCACGGCATCATCGTAGCTCTTTGAGCCCCTTTTCGATGTCGCTATCCTTGCAAATCATCCAATGAAACTCCAATATTGCAAGGATGATTACCCGTCGCCTCACCCCGAGACTCCGGGAGGCCCTCGGAGACAGTCCGGCGGTGGTGCTCCTCGGGCCGCGCCAGTCGGGCAAGACCACGCTGGCCCTCCACGTCGGCGCGGCCCGCCGCGCGCTCTACCTCGACCTCGAGTCGGAGGCCGACCGGGCGAAGCTGAGCCAGCCCGAGCTCTACCTCGCGGATCACGGGGACCGGCTCGTCATCCTGGACGAGGTGCACAGGACACCCGGCCTGTTTCCCGTGCTGCGCGGCCTCATCGATCGCGGACGCCGCGCGGGACGCAGGTCCGGCCGGTTCCTGCTCCTGGGCTCCGCTTCGCTGGACCTCCTCAAGCAGTCCGGCGAGACCCTCGCCGGCCGGATCACGTTCCTGGAGCTGGCTCCCTTCGACGCGCTCGAGACCCGCCATCTCCCGCTCGACTCCCTGTGGCTCCGGGGGGGCTTTCCCGAAAGCCTCCTCTCCCGGGACGACGACCGGAGCCTGAGGTGGCGGCGGGACTTCATTCGCACGTATCTCGAGCGCGACGTTCCCATGTTCGGCCCCCGTATCGCCGCCGAGACCCTCCGGCGCTTCTGGACCATGCTGGCTCACAACCAGGGCGGCCTTCTGAACACGGCGCATCTCGCCCGGAACCTGGGCATCGACGTGAAGACGGCCGGAAGCTATCTCGACCTGCTCGTGGATCTCCTGCTGCTGCGCCGGCTCACTCCCTGGCACGCGAACCTCGGCAAGCGGCTCGTGAAGTCGCCGAAGGTCTTCGTGCGCGACAGCGGGCTGCTGCACGCTCTGCTGGGCATCGGCGACAAGGAGATGCTGCTGTCGCATCCCGTCCTCGGCCAGAGCTGGGAGGGCTTCGTCGTCGAGAACCTCATCGCCGCCGCTCCCGAGGGCGTGTCCCCGCACTTCTACAGAACGTCGGGAGGAGCCGAGGTGGATCTCCTTCTGGCCTTTCCGAGTGGCGACCTCTGGGCCATCGAGATCAAGCGCAGCCTGACCCCGAAGGTGGAGCGCGGTTTTCACGCGGCCTGCGCGGACCTTTCGCCCGTTCGCCGGTTCGTGGTGTATCCCGGGAGCGAGAGCTACCGCATGAAGGACGACCTCGAGGTGATGCCTCTCACCGAGCTCGCGGCGTTGCTTCAGGCCGTCGCGAAGTAGACTCGAACACGATGATTCACCTCGCGGGGGTACGCCATGGCCGATGACCTTCCGAACCCGGGAAGCTCCAGTCCCTGGGTCTCCTCGAGCGGCACGGCCGCTCATCCCTACGCGCCGCTCGGAGGCGGCGGGCCGGGGGACTTCAAGTCCCCGGGCGCCCTGGGCAGCGAGGGCAACGACTCCGGCCTCCTGCCTCATCCCCTGGCCCCCGTCGCGCGCAACGACGCGCTCTCGGAGCTGGATGTCCAGGCGCTGCAGAAGGCCGGGATCGCGAACGGAACGCCGCTCCAGACCGCCCCCAAGAAGACGGTCGTCACGGTCGCCATCAGCGAGGCGACCGGCAGCCCGATCACGTTCACCGGGAAGGACTACACGGCCCTGTACAAGGAGGTGAGCGACCGGGCCACCAAGCACAGGGAGGCCGGCAGCGTGAGCCGGAGCTTCGCCACGTCGACCTCGGACGTGGATGCCGACGGCAACGTGGGCAAGGTCACGTTCACGATCGTCCTCACGACGGTCCTCCCCACGTGGACGACGATCGACAGCCAGCCCAAGGCCGACCAGGACAAGTTCAACGCCTGGAGGGCCTCGGTCGTCGTGCACGAGAAGAGGCACGTCGACATCTACAAGACCGAGTTCGCGAAGCTCAAGACCCAGGTGGTGGGTCCCAAGGACACGGACATAACCACCCAGGCCGACGCCGTGGACGACGCCGCCGAGGCCGCGCAGGTCGCATTCGATGCGGTCGCCGCGACCCAGCCGGCCCCGCTCGCCGCCCCGGGAGGCATGACGAAGGTCCCTTAGCCCGTCAGGAGCTCACGCCCACCGACGCCAGCTCCTCCTCGACCTTCTCCCACTCGGCCATCAGGTCCGCGATCTTCGTCTTGAGGCCCTTCTGCTCCTCTTCGAGCTTGCGGGCCTCCTTCTGCGCGTTCTTGCCCGAGAGCGCGGGGTCGAGGAACCGCTCGCTGATCCCGTGGACGCGCTCCTCCATCGCCTCGATCTGCTTCATCAGCTCGTCGCGCTTCTTCTCGAGCGTCCGTGCGCGGTGCTGGCGCTTCGGCTCGCCTTCCTTCTTCGCGGAGTCCTGGGCCTTCTTCGCCCGGCGGAGCTTCAGGAGCACGGCGTCGGCGTCGAGGTGGTCGTCGCCGAGCCGGTCGATGTACTCGTCGTACGTGCCGCGGAAGTCGTTGAGGCCCTTCGGCGAGATCTCGATGATGCGGTTCGCGAGCTGCGAGACGAACCAGCGGTCGTGCGACACGAAGATGAGCGTGCCCTCGTACTCGCGAAGCGCCTCGACGAGCGCGTCGATGGCCTCGATGTCGAGGTGGTTCGTGGGCTCGTCGAGCACGAGGACGTTGGGCGCGAGGATCGAGAGGCGCGCGAACACGAGGCGCGCGCACTCGCCGCCCGAGAGGCTGCGCACCGGCTTGGCCGCGTCGTCTCCCGTGAAGAGCACGAGACCGAGAGCGCCCCGGATGAACCCGATGGGCTCCCCTGGCGCGGCCTCCCACAGCCAGGACTCGATGGTCTGCCGGCCGCCCGCGTGGATCTCGGAATGGTCCTGTGAGAAGTAGCCGGGCGCGGCCTCGTAGCCCCAGGTCACCTTCCCGGCGTCGGGCGCCAGCTCGCCCACGGCGATCTTGAGCAGCGTGGACTTGCCGATGCCGTTCGGGCCGATGATCGCGAGCCGGTCTCCCCTCTCGACCTTCAACGAAACGTCCTTGAGCACGACGTTCTCGCCGTAGGCCTTGCCGATGCCTTCGAGCTCGAGCGCCTGCCGGCCGCTGGGACGCCCCTGGCGGAACTTGAAGCGCGGGTAGCGCCGCGAGCTCTGCGGCAGCTTCTCGACGACGATCTTCTCGATCAGCTTGATCTTGCTCTGCGCCTGCCGGGCCTTGGTGGCCTTGGCGCGGAACCGGTCCACGAAGGCCTGGTGCCAGGCGATCTGCTTCTCGCGCTTCTCGATCTCCGATTCCTTGCGCTCCCGCTCGGCC
>JAEUQS010000517.1 GCA_016789625.1 Acidobacteriota bacterium
CCTCGGCCCGCAAGGCCGCGAAAGCCGCGATCGACGGGGTCTCGAAGAGGAACCCCCACGCGCTCGTGGCGCTCGCGGAGGTCCTCCTCTCCCTTCCGGCCCCGCACCGCGACGCGGCGGCGGCGCTCGACGCCGCCCGCCGCGCCGACGCCCTGACGTTCGGCGCGGACGAGGACGTGAAGCGCGTTCTCGCCGAAGCCCAGAAAGCCCAGCCGGCGTCCTGACCGGCTCAGCCGGGAGAAGCGAGGCGGGGAAGCGGCGTGGGAACCGGCCGGCGCAGCCTCTCGAAGGCCGAGAGGGAGCCGAGCTGGGCCACGTGGGCGAAGGCCACGAGGAGAAAGCCGATCTGCCTCACGACGACGAGTCCCGTCGTCCCGGCGTTCGTCTGCGGGTTCATCGCCACGCCGAGACGCGTGAACACGGTTTGCAGAATCGCCACCACGATCAGCCAGAACAGGACGATCGCGGCCGCCGCGACGCGCGCGCCGGCGACCCTGCGGCCGGCCAGGCGGCTCGCGCCACGGCCCGTGCTCGCCGCGTTCTGCGCGAGGAGCGCGCGGGCCACGTCGAACCGCGCGCGGCGCACGAGAAAGACCGCGAGCGCGGCGAGGACGCCCCAGAGAATGGCTGCGTTCGTGAAGCCGTTGTTGGGGGGCGCGTCCTTGCCGGGCAGCTCGTAGAGGATCCAGGCCGGGAGCCCGGCCACGAGGAGGAGCCAGGCGGCCGTGCCGACGCCGAACCGGAAGAACGCGCCGAACGTCTTCGGGAAGAGCGCGACGCCTTCGATGACCGCGCGGCGCATCGAGCCCTGCACGAGGCCCTGCTGGAGCGTCCGGAGGATGCCGGTCGAGAGGACGAGGGAGAGGAGGGCGAAGAGGAGGATTCCCGCGGGAATGGCTGCGAAGGCCGGACCGAGCCCCTCCTGGATGCCCGCCAGCATGCCGACGAAGGCGTCGCCGTCCCAGCCGGCCAGCAGGCGCTCGCCGAACGGGCTGCCGTCTACGGCGCGGACCAGGCCGCTGAGCGGCCGGAGCGCGAGCGACGAGGAGACGAAGAGGGTGATCCAGAGCAGGACGCTGAGCCGGTAGTGGCGGGCCGCGAGACGGACCCCCTCGGCGACGGAACGGGTGAAGAGATTCACGGCTGGCACCTCAGAACGCGGACCAGAGGGACGAGAGGACGATGTCCAGCCCGTGCTTCAGATACGTCGACACCTTCCGGGCCGCCGACGGGCTCCGGTCTGCTTCGAGCCGCTTCAGGTTGTTCATGGGATTGCGGTCGAGGAGGAGTTTGTGCGCGGGATCGACCTCGACCCGCGCGAGCTTCGACGAGGACTCGACGACGAGCCTCAGCCACCGATTCCCGGCGGCCAGCGGACGCGTCAGCGTCTGGCCGTTCTCGAACGTGAGGAGCACGTCCGTCGGAACGCCGATCTCTCCGTCCCGGATCACCCGGACGGCGGAAACGAAGCGTCTTCCCTTGTCGTCCGGATCGCGGCTCTTCTTCTTCCCTGCGGTTTCGTCGAACCCCACGGCCTTCCTCGTGTCGTCGAACCCCACGAAGTCCTCGGCGCGGGTCGTCGAGGCCGAAGAGACGCGGACGTCGAAAAAGCCCCGGCCGTAGAACGTCTGGTCGATCAGCCCCCGGATGATCGCGGGCTCTTCCGCCTGGGACAGGATCGCGTCGAAGAAGTCCTCCGACGTCGGGTGGTCGTAGCGCCAACGCTCCGCGTACGCGCGGAGGCCGCGGAAGAACCGCTCCTCGCCCATCAGGCGCCTCATCTGCTCGATGACGGCGCCGGAGCGGAAATACGAGTTGTTCCCGTAGGAGCCTCCGCTCACGTATCCCCATGAGCTCTGGACGATGGGGTCGGGCTCCTGCTTCTTCGCGACGCTCGGCACCATGACGCCGCGGGTACTGAATCCGAGCCCGAGGGGGAACTCGAGGTCGTACTTCCAGCGGCGGTCCACGATCTCCCACTCGGTGAACGTGTTGATCCCCTCGTCCATCCAGCTTTCCTCGAACTCGTTCGAGGCGACCATGCCGTACCAGTAGCCGTGGCCGTACTCGTGGACCGTGACGACCTCGAGGAACTTCATTCCCACCAGCGGCCCGCTGTTGAAGAAGCGGCTCGTGCCGCCCGTGTAGAGCGTCTGGTATTCCATGCCGCCCGAGCCGATGCCGTCCTCGGGAGGATCCACGATGGAGATGTGCTCGTAGGGATACGGAAAGGCCCAGAGCCCGAGCCAGGTGAGCGACCACTTCTGGGCGTCGTGGTAACGGTGCAGCTGGGGTTTGTGGTCGGGCTGACCGTAGACCGAGATCTTGACGGGCCGCATGCCCCGGAGGAGGTCTTCCTTGGACCGGCCGAGCGTCCTGGCGGCCCGCTCGATCTCGGCCGCGGGAAGGTCCCTCGCCGGGTCCCACACGCTCTCGCTCACCACGAACCTCGGGTCCGCGGCCCAGGCGAAGTCGTGGACGTTCGCGAGCTCGTACCGGAGCGTCTTCTTGTCGCCCTGCTTCGTCTCGCCCGTCCACGTGCCCGCGGAAGCGACGACGAATTTCTCGGGAACGGTGATCGACACGTGGTAGTCGCCGAAGTTCGCGTAGAACTCGCTGTTGGCGTGGTACTGGTGGCAGTTCCAGCCCGAGGTCTTCCGCCGCCGCATCCCGGCCGGCTCGTAGACCCCGATCTTCGGGAACCACTGACCGATGAAGAAGTAGTCGCGCACGTACCCGGCACGGGCGTAGACCTTCGGCACCTTCGAGATCCAGTCCATGGTGAGCGTGACGGTCTCTCCGGGCCCGACCGGCGTCTCGAGAGGAAGGACCCACACGGTACGGTCGTCCGGGTTGCCGTCGTCGGGGGAGTCGAAGCGCCCGCGGGCCAGCACGTCCGCGCCGCCGATCTGGACCTTGGTGAGGTCGATGCGCCCCCAGCCCCCTTCGGTATCGGCCTGGTCGTCGCGAAGCTGCCCGCCCGATTCCTTGAAGAACGTGGAGCGGTTGTTCCGGAACGCGTTCCAGTAGAGATGGAAACGCAGCTCCGAAACGGGCTCGGGCGCGGGGTTCGTCCACTTCAGGGTCTGGGCTCCCGTGAGGGTTTTCGTGGCCGGATCCAGCGTCACCCGGATGTCGTAGTCGACGAGCTTGCGCGGCGCGTCGAGAGCGAAAAGGGGAGCGGCGGCCGTCAGGGCGATCCAAATGGAATGCCTCAGGAGTCTTGTTTTCATCAGCCCTCTGGTTTTGATCCTGGGGTTTGCGGCGCAAACTCTCGACGCCCCCGGGCCTCCGGAACGAGAGTTCCGTGGATCGAGTTCGGGACAGCGGAGAATAAGGCCTTCCGCTACCATGCCGGCCGATGGCGCCGCCCCTTCCGCTCGTGGCCGTGACCGGCGGAACCGGTTTCGTCGGGAGCCACATCGTCGAGGCGCTTCTCGCCACGGGCACCCGGGTGAGAGCGCTCGTCCGCCGGCCCGAGAAACCGGGCTGGCTGAAGGGGCTCGACGTCGAGGTCCACCCCGGCGACGTCTGCGACTCCAGCTCCCTGGCGGCTCTCGTGAAGGGCGCCGACGCGGTCGTCCACGTGGCCGGAAAGACCTCCGCCCGGGACCTCACCGAGTACCTGGCCGCGAACGCCGGAGGCGTGAAGAACGTCGCGGAGGTCGTGAGAGCCGTGGCGCCCGGGGCGCACGTCGTCCTCATCTCGTCCCAGGCCGCGGCCGGCCCCGCGATCAACGGAGTCGCGCGACGGACGGAGGACGCAGAGGGGCCGGTGTCCTCGTACGGTCGCTCGAAGCTGGAGGGGGAGCGTGAGCTGCGGAAGGTCGCCGGCCTCAAATACACGATCCTTCGCCCGGGCGCGGTCTACGGCCCGCGGGAGGCGGAGATCCGGGATCTCTTCGTCGCGGCCTCGCGGGGAATCGTCCCCGTCCTGGCGGGCGGAAGACCGCGGGTCCAGCTGATCTACGCTCTGGACGTCGCCGCCGCGGTTCTCGGTGCCCTGAAACGGGGCGGCCGCGGGGAGTCGTTCTTCCTGGCGCACCCCGAGGTGCTCGACTACCGCCTCATCGCCGACACCCTGGCGGGTCTCCGCAGCCCGAGAGCGCGCACCGTCCCGGTGCCGGCTGGGTTGATCCGGGCGGCCGGAGTCCTCGTGGGGGCGGTTTCCTCCTTCGGCAAGGGCCCCCCGGTCTTCAACCGGGAAAAGGCCGGAGAGATGCTCCAGCCGGGCTGGCTCTGCGACGTCGAACCCGCTCGCCAGGCGCTCGGCGACCCGTTCCAGACCACGTTCGCTTCGGGCTCGAAGCTCACCTGGGACTGGTACCGGGCGAACGGGATCCTCCGATAGTGGAAGTTGAAGGCTCGGTGAAAAGTTGACGAAGATCACGGGTGGTAACATCCACCCTTCATGGGCACCCAAGGCCCTTTATTACCCCGCCGTCTGCGGGTCCTGAGTGGAGGAACGAGATGCGAGCTTTGAAGCAAGTGGTTGCGGCCCCGCCGCAACGCGCGTCTCTCCTGGAAAAAGCCCGTAGATATACGGTTCCAGACGAGATTCAAAAGGCCGGGCTGTACAACTTCTTCAGGGTCCTCGAATCGGGTCAGGATCCGGTCGTCAAGATCGAGGGTCACGAGCTGGTGATGCTGGGGTCGAACAACTACCTCGGCCTCACGTCGCACCCCCTGGTCAAGGAACGCGCCATCAAGGCCATCGAGCGCTACGGCTCGGGCTGCGCCGGGAGCCGCTTCCTGAACGGCACCCTGGACATCCACGTGGAGCTCGAGGAGCGCCTCGCCAAGTTCATGAACAAGGAAGCCTGCCTCACGTTTTCGACGGGCTTCCTCGTGAACCTGGGCGTCATCTCGAGCCTCGCCGGCAAGAACGACACGATCTACCTGGACCGGCAGGACCACGCCTGCATCTACGACGGCGCGCGGCTCGCGGTGGGCGCCGAGACCAAGAAGTTCAAGCACAACGATCCGGCGGACCTGCGGCGCCTCCTGGCCCTCAACGGCGACCGGGCCGGCAAGCTCCTCGTCGTGGACGGCGTGTTCTCGATGGAGGGCGACATCGCGCCCCTCCCGGCCTACACCCAGATCTGCGCCGATTACGACGTCGCCCTCATGGTCGACGACGCGCACGGAGTGGGCGTCCTGGGCAAGCACGGCCGCGGCACCGCGGAGCACTTCGGCCTCGAGGACCAGACGGACGTCATCATGGGGACGTTCTCGAAGTCCCTCGCCGCCATCGGCGGCTTCGTGGTGGCCGACGCCGACGTCATCAAGTACATCAAGCACAAGGCCCGGGCCCTGATCTTCACGGCGGCCCCGCCGCCGGCCTCGGTCGCTGCCGTGCTGGCGGCTCTCGACATCATCGAAGCGGAGCCGGAGCGCCGCGAGCGCCTCTGGGAGAACACGAGCTTCATGATGACGGGCCTCCGGGCTCTCGGCTTCGACTGCGGCGAGAGCCGGACCCCGGTGATCCCGATCGTCGTGGGCGAGGACTACACGGCCTTCCGGATGTCGAACCGCCTGCACCAGGAAGGCGTCTTCGTCAACTCGGTGGTGAGCCCGGCCTCGGCGCCGGGACGCGCCCTGATCCGCACCTCGTACATGGCGACCCACACGCGCGAGCACCTCACCATGGCCCTCGACGCGTTCCACCGGGTCGGCAAAGAGCTCGGGATCATCAGCTAGACCCCCGATGCCTGTCCTCGTTCGGTCCGTGGACGGCGGCCGGGATCTCCGCGCCTTCGTCGAGCTGCCGTACCGGCTCTACAAGGGGGACGCGGACTACGTGCCCCCGCTCCGGGCCGACGTCCGGTTCCTCCTCGACGAGGACAAGAACCCGTTCTACAAGCACGCGCGGCGCCGGCTGTTCCTGGCCCAGCGGGACGGCCGCGTGGTGGGCCGCATCGCCGCGATCGTGGACAGCGAACACAACCACGTCCACGAGGATCGCACCGGCTTCTTCGGCTTCTTCGAGTGCGAGAACGACCCCGAGGCCGCCAGGGCGCTGCTGGACGCGGCCTCCAGGGCCGTGGCCGAGATGCTCCCCGGATGCGACAGGCTGCGCGGACCGGTGAACCCCTCGATGAACGAGGAGGTCGGCGCGCTGGTCCCCGCCGAGAGCCGCCCCGGCCCGCCCGTTCTCATGATGACCTACAACCCGGCGTACTACCTGGACCTCTTCGCCGCCGCCGGGTTCGAGAAGGAGAAGGACCTCGTCGCGATCATCGCGCCCGTGGACGACCGCTCGTTCAAGCGGCTCATCCGCCTCTCCGACGGCGTGAAGAAGAGGGAGCCGGGCCTCACCGTACGCATCATCGACATGAGCCGCTTCGACGAGGAGCTGGCAGTCGTGAAGCACATCTACAACAAGGCCTGGGAGAAGAACTGGGGTTTCGTGCCGATGACGGGCGAGGAGATCGACGTCATGGCCAAGAAGCTCAAGCCGCTCATCTACCCGCCGTACATCTGGTTCGCCGAGATGGACGGCAAGCCCGCGGCCTTCATGCTGGGTCTGCCGGACTACATCGAGGTCCTCATCAAGATGGGCGGCTCGCTGTTCCCGTTCGGATGGCTGAAGTTCCTCACCGAGCGCTCGAAGATCGACCGCTGCCGCCTCATGGCGTTCGGCGTGCTCCCGGAGTTCCGCAAGAAGGGCATCGACGCCGTCCTCTACTACCACTCGATGAACGAGGGTGTGAAGAAGGGGATCAAGACCGTCGAGTTCTCGTGGATGCTCGAGGACAACCTCGAGATCCTCAAGCCGCTGGGCGTTTTCGGGGGCGAGATCTACCGCCGCTACCGGTTGGTTTGCAGGCCAATCTGAGCGGCTGAACGGTTATTCATTCCGGCCCGGCGCGCACGCCGGGATCTCGCCAAAGGCGAGATCCTAAGGCGTCCTACGGACGCCCGGGCTCGCATAGACTCGGCCCGTGAGTGACACCGCTTCTGCCCCCAAGACGAGGAAGCCCCGTAAGGCGGCCGCGCCCGGAACACGGACGGCCCCCAAGCGCTCCCCCCGCAAACAAGCGGCGGGCCCGGTAACAGAGGCCGAGCACACCGTCCTCTTCACCGGCTTTCCGGGCTTCATCGGCGCCCGGCTGATTCCGCGGCTCCTCGAGCTGCGCCCCGACACGCTCTTCCACTGCCTCGTGCAGGAGAAGTTCGTCGAGATGGCCAAGACCTCGATCGCCGACCTGGACGCGCAGCACCCGGGCCTCGCCCGGCGCATGAACCTCGTCGTCGGCGACATCACGGCGCCGGGCCTCGGCCTGGCCGAGCAGGCCGCGAAGGTGCTCAAGAAGTCGCTCACGGGCTGCTACCACCTGGCCGCCGTGTACGACCTGACGATCGCGCGCGAGATCGCCATGCGCATCAACGTCGAGGGCACGCGGAACGTCCTCGAGTTCCTTTCGGAATGCCCGAAGCTCACGCGCTTCGACTACGTCTCGACGGCCTACGTCTCCGGCACGGCGGTGGGCCTCTACCGCGAGACGGACCTCGACGTGGGCCAGCGCTTCAAGAACTACTACGAGGAGACGAAGTTCCTCGCCGAGGTCGCCGTCGTCGACTCCGGTCTGCCCACCACGATCTACCGCCCGGGCATCGTCGTCGGCGATTCGAAAACCGGCGTCACCGCGAAGTTCGATGGTCCGTACTACGCGCTGAACGCCATGAAGCTCCTGCCCTCACCCGGCGTCTTCATGAAGGTCGGCTCGGGCAAGGCGCTCGTGAGCCTCGTGCCCGTGGACTTCGTGCTCGAAGGCATCGCGCGGCTCTCGACCTGGGAGGGCGCCGTCGGCGTCACGTACAACCTCACCGACCCGCACGCGCTCTCGGCCTACGAGATCGAGGAGCTCTTCGCGAAATCGCTCGGCAAGGCCTTCGTCTATCTGCCGGTGCCGATCGTGCTCGCCAAGCTCGCGTTCGCGCCCAAGCCCGTGCAGAAGTACATGGGCATGCCGGGGCAGTCGCTCGATTACTTCGATCATCCGTGCCGCTACGACGCCACGAACGCCACGCGCGATCTGGCCCAGTTCGGCGTGTCCTGCCCGCGCTTCGACGAGTACGTCCAGACGCTCGTGAATTTCTACCTGAAGAAGTCGGGCGAGATCACGCGGGGGGCGATGATTTGAGCCTTTCCCCGCTCCCCATCGATCTGGGAAGGCGCAGTCCCCGGTACGACGGGACGCCCTTCCCGTTCACCAACCGCTCGATCATCGATGGTCAGGACGTCGACACGGGGCGCTCCTTCCCGGCGATGAACCCGGCGCGCGGCGAGCCGTTCGCGACCGTGGGCCGGGCGGGGATTCCCGAGATCGACGCCGCCGTGGCCGCGGCAAAGAGAGCGTTCGGCCACTGGGCTCATCTCCCGGTGCAGGCCCGCATGAAGTTCCTCGCCCGGATCCTCGAGGAGATGCTCACGTGCCACGAGGACGTCGCCCGGCTCATCGCGACCGAGCAGGGAAAGCCGGTCGGTGAGGCGCGCGCGGTGGACATCGTTCCGGTGGCCGACACGCTGCGCTATCTCTCGCGAAACGCCGGCAGGCTCCTCGCGCCGCGGCACGTGGAGTACGAGCAGATCCTCTTCTCGCACAAGAACGCGGGCTTCCGTTTCGAGCCGCTCGGCGTCATCGCCGTGGTCACGCCCTGGAACTTCCCGTTCGGCATCCCGTTCGTCGAGATCGTGGCCTGTCTCGCGGCGGGCAACACCGTGGTGCTCAAGCCCGCGTCGGCGACCGCGCTCACGGGCCTGGCCGTGGGCGACATCTGCAGGCGGGCCGGATTGCCGCCCGGAGTCGTGAACGTGGTGACGGCCGGAGGGGCCGACACGAACCACCTCGTCGAGCACCCGGGCATCTCGAAGATCCTCTTCACGGGCTCGGTCGCGACGGGTTCCATGGTCATGCAGCGCGCGGCGAAAAACCTCACGGGCGTCGTGCTCGAGCTGGGCGGCAAGGATCCGGCCGTGGTCGCGGCCGACGCCGATCTCGAGCGCGCGGCCTCGGGCATCGTGTGGGGCGCTTTCGTGAACGCGGGGCAGACCTGCGGCTCCGTGGAGCGCGTCTACGTGGTCGAGGAGGTCGCCGAGGCGTTCATCGCCAAGGTGGTGGAGAAGACCAAGGCCATCCGCATGGGCGATCCGCTCGTGGAGACGACCGACCTGGGGCCCCTGAGCGTACCCGAGCAGCGCGAGCTCGTGGAGGCGCACGTGAGAGACGCCGTGGAGCGGGGAGCGCGCGTTCTCACGGGCGGCGAGCGCCCGAGCGCCAAGGGCAACTGGTTCCCCCCGACGGTGCTCGCGGACGTGGACGGCTCGATGCTCGCCATGCGCGACGAGACGTTCGGGCCCACGCTCCCGATCCAGGTCGTGAAGGACCTCGACGAAGCGATCCGGCTCGCGAACGACTCGGAGTTCGGCCTCACGGCCTCGGGCTGGACGCGCTCGCGCAAGACGGCCCAGCGGCTCGTCGCGGAGCTCTCGGCGGGCACGGTGACGATCAACGACCACCTCTTCTCGTTCGGCGAGCCCACGGCGACCTGGGGCGGCATCAAGAAATCAGGCATCGGCCGGAGCCATGCCGTCTACGGCCTCCACGAGCTCGTGAACGTGAAGCACGTGAGCATCGACATGGGGCCGGCCCCCGCCATGCCGTGGTGGTATCCCTACGACGGCGCCTTCCAGCGCTTCACGAAGCGCGCCTTCGGAACGCTCTACTCGAACGACCCGCGTCAGAAGATCCCGGACGCGATCGGCCTCATGGGCAGCGGACGCTTCTTCGGGTTCCTCGAGGTGTCGAAGGTCGCGCGGAAGCTCAAGAAGGTCTTCTAGCCTCGAGATGGGCGCGCCTCCGGATCTCTCCCTCTACCCCGACCAGCCGGGGATCTACCTCTACAAGGACGCCAGGGGGAAGATCCTCTACGTCGGCAAGGCGCGGTCGGTTCGCAAGCGCCTCGCGTCGTACTTCGTGGCGGGGCCGAAGCACCCGAAGACGGAGGCCCTCCTCGACGAGTTCGTCACGATCGACACCGTCGTCGCGAACACCGAGAGCGAGGCGCTCGCTCTCGAGAACGCGTTCATCAAGAAGCACAAGCCCCGGTACAACGTGCTCCTTCGCGACGACAAGACGTACCCCTACATCAAGGTCACGACGGGGGAGACCTGGCCCCGCGCGTTCGTGACGCGCCGCGTGCAGCGCGACGGGCATTCGTACTTCGGGCCGTTCCTGCCGGCCCGCACGTGCCGCGGAGCGATGAAGATGGTCACGCGGCTGTTCCAGATCCGCACGTGCCGCATCGAGATCGACGGCACGCTGCCCCGGCCCTGCCTCTACTTCGACATGGGCGCCTGCCTCGGCCCCTGCGCCTCGGGGCTCACCACGAAGGAGGCCTACGACGGCGCGGTGGACGACGTGACGCTGTTTCTCTCCGGACGCGGCGAGGAGCTGGCCCCCCGCCTGAGGGAGAAGATGGAGGCCGCGGCCGGAGACGAGCACTTCGAGCTGGCGGCGGCCTACCGGGACTGTCTGCGCACCATCGACGAGCTGGCGGCGAAACAGCGCGTGCAGAGCCTCACGGGCGAGGACATCGACGTGTTCGGCGAGTTTCTCGACGACGGCAACCTCGCCGTGGCCCTGCTCCTCGTGCGGGGCGGCACCGTGCTGGATTCGCGCGAGTATTTCTGGGAGCGCTTCGACGCAGCGCCCGAGGAGTTCTGGCCCGCGCTCCTCTCGCAGTACTACGACACCATAGCCGACGGCACGCCGGGCTCCCACGCCGCGGCCTCGTTCCTCCCGCGCGAGGTGCACCTCCCCGTGGAGCTGCCCGAGGACGTGCTCCTGCCCATCGAGACCTGGCTCTCCGAGCGACGGGGCTCGAAGGTCGTCGTCCGCACACCGCAGCGGGGCTCCGCGTTCGAAAGGGTGCGCATCGCGCGCGACAACGCGCGCCAGAACCACCTGCGCCGCTTCAAGCGCGTGCGGGAGTCTGGCGAGAAGGCGACGCTCGCGCTCGCGAAGGCGCTGGATCTCGACAGGAGACCGTCGCGCATCGAGTGCTTCGACATCTCGCACAACCAGGGCGAGGCGACGTACGCGTCCTGCGTCGTCTTCGTGGACGGCGAGCCCCGCACGGACGACTACCGGGTCTTCAAGATCGACATGCCCATTCCCGACGACTTCGCCTCGATCGCCGAGGCGGTGGGGCGGAGGTACGGCCGCGTGCGCGACGAGGGCGGCGAGATGCCCGACCTCCTCGTGATCGACGGCGGAAAGGGCCAGCTTTCTGCGGCCCTTTCCGCGCTGGATCGGCTCGGCATCGAGCTGCCGGCCGCGGGCCTCGCCAAGCGCGAGGAGGAGGTCTTCGTGCCGGGCCGATCGGCGCCCATCCTGCTGCCGCGCCGCCACGCCGGGCTGAGGCTCCTGCAGCGCGCCCGCGACGAAGCTCACCGGTTCGGGCGGAAGCACCATCGGCGGGCTCTCGGCAGGCGGCTCGTCGCGAGTGAGCTGCTCGGGGTTCCGGGCCTGGGCCCGGCCCGGGTGAAGACGCTGCTCGCGGCGTTCGGCAGCGCGGCGAACGTCTTCGCCGCCACCGAAGAGGCGCTGGCCGTCGTCGCGGGAAAGACCGTCGCCTCGCGGATCGTCCGGTTTCGTGCTGATACCGAGACCCAGGGAGGCTAAACTTCCGTAACACGCGCATGGCAGACGAAAAGAACGCCTCGGCCGCTTCGCAGAAGCTGACGGGAGGAACCCTCGACCGCACCGGACTCCTCGAGATCTTCCGGAATCTCTACGTCGAGCGGGCCACGGTGCTCCTCCTGGTCTCTCACCGCACGGAAGAGCGCTCGTTCTGGTTTCACAAGGGACAGCTCCTCTCGGCCGCCTCGAACCGCGAAGCCCAGCTCGTCGGGGAGCTCCTCCGGACGTTCGGCCTGGCCGACGAGTCCGTGCTCTTCTCCGCGTTCGAGCGCGCGCTGGCCGAGCCGGGGCGCGGGCTCGCGCGCGCGCTCACCGAGACCGGCGCGGTACCGAAGTACGTGGCCGACGCGTGTGTGCGCGCTCTCGCCGAGCGGATCCTCTACGAGTCGTTCCAGTGGACGGCCGGCGCGTTCACCATCACCAACCTCGAGAAGCCGCCCGACCTGCCGGTCACGTTCGACCGCACGAACGCCAGCCTGATCCTCGAGGGGCTGCGCCGGCTTCCGTATTCGGCTCCGTTCCCCGGCCCGCCGCTGGACCCGAAGGCGAGACCCGTGCTCGCGCAAGACCTGCTGCTCCGTTACCAGTGGGTCACCCTGACGAACGAGGAGGCCGACGTCCTCGGCCATGTGGACGGCCACCGGCCGGCCTCGGAGGTCAGCATGGACCTCCGGATCCTCGCCCGTCTCGTCGCGATCGGGCTCATCCAGCTGGTGCCCCCCGGCAAGCAGCTGGAAACGCGCGACATGGAATCGCAGGCGATCCTCAACGTCGAGATCTCCGGAGCCGCCCCTCCGACCCGCCTCGCCGAGCAGCACGAGGCCCAGTCGAAGCTCGTGGCGAACACCTATCGCCGCATCGACTGGGTGACGCTCTACGAGATCCTCGGGGTCCCCCGCGACGCGCCGGGGGAGGACATCCAGCGGGCCCTGCAGGAAAAGGCCCGCACGTTCCATCCCGATCACCACCTCAAGACGGCCCTCTCGGCTCACCGCGAGGCGCTCGAGACGCTGTTCAAGAAGGTCCAGCTCGCCGACAGGACGTTTCGCACGGCCGAGAGCCGCGTGCTCTACGACGAGAGCCTGCTGCAAGGACAGTCCGTCGTCACGACGACGAACATGGGCGCCACGGAGGAAGTGCGGCAGCAGATGGCCCGAGCCAACTACATCCGCGCGCGGAGCCTCTTCGAGCAGGAAGACTATTACCCGGCTTACGAAATGGTGCGCCAGTCCGTGGAGTTCGACCCCGGCAAGGCCGACTACTGGATCCTCCTCTCGCGGGTGCAGCGAAAGAACCCCAAGTGGGTGCGGCAGGCGGCCGAGACCATGCGTCGCGCGTCGCAGCGGCTGCCCGAGAGCGTGGACGTGTGGCTGGAGCTGGCCGAGGCCTGCGCCGCCGAGCGCAACGAGCCCGAGCGGGTGAAGGCCCTCAAAGAGGTCATGAAGATCGATCCCGGCAACCGCAGGGCCCAGTCGCTCCTGGCCGAGATCGCGTCGATGAAGCCGGGTAGAGGCAGATAGAGCGATGTCCGTCGTCATGGAAGCGAAGTTCGGCTCCGCCCGTTCCGGGCTGCGCACCGGGCAGGGGCCGCTGAGGCCGTGAACCCGTCCATCCCCGCCGCGTTCGGCACCGGACTGGGGCTGGCGGCGGGAGCGGGGCTGAACGCTTACGCCGTCCTCCTCGTGTACGGCGTGATCGCTCACTTCTTTCCCGAGGAGTACCCGGGCGCGATCGCGCAGGTCCTGGGATCTCCAACGGCGCTCCTCGTCATCGCCGGGCTCTTTCTCCTCGAGTTCTTCGCCGACAAGATTCCCGTGCTCGACCACGTGTGGGACGTCCTCCATTCGGTGATCCGGCCGGTCGCCGGGGCCGTCCTCGCGATCGCCTCGATGGAGCCTCAGTCCGACACGGCGCTCAGCGTCGTGGCGGGAGGGGCGGGGGGCGTCACGGCGCTCGCGTCGCACCTCGTGAAGGCGGCGACCCGCGTGTCGTCCACGGCGCTCACGGGCGGCGTCGCGAACATCGCGCTCTCGATCGCCGAGGACGTGATGGCCTTCGTGCAGGCGCTCGTGTCGATGTTCCTCCCGCTCGTCGCGCTCACCGTGGTGGCCTTCTTCGGGCTGCTCTTCATCTTCACGGTGCCGCGCATCGCCCGGAAGTTCGACCTCCTGGGCCGCCGACGCCCCAAGCCCCCCGGGTCGCCTCCCTCGGGCGAGTACCCGCGCGTGAAACCCGCGTCCTGAATTTGTTCAGCCCTCCGGGCCGGGAAACGCCTCCGCCGTTACCATGCGGTTCGTGAGGAACGGGGCACTCGGCCTTCTCGTCGCGATCGGGGTCCTGGCCGCGCCAAACGCGGCCGCCGAGGGTCCGCGCCGGATCGCGAGCGCCGATCCCGCGACGCC
>JAEUQS010000519.1 GCA_016789625.1 Acidobacteriota bacterium
TTGGTAGCGGCGGGCGGATTCGAACCGCCGACCTAGGGCTTATGAGACCCCCGCTCTAACCACCTGAGCTACACCGCCACGCTTGCCCCACGGTCACCCGAGAGGCGGCGGATGATACAGGAACGCGCCTTCGGGCCTAAGATGCTCCCCATGAGCCGCCGCTACGACAGCCTCGAGGAAGCGTTCAAGGCCGAGAAGCTCGACCGCGAGAAGGAACGCCCCGAGCGAAAGCTCGCGGAGGGCGCCACCGGCCCGCCCGAGGACGAGGTCTGCGTCAAGTGCGAGCGCTGGGCCGAGCCCCAGGAGCTGGCCAAGTGCGAGGGCTGCCACAAGATGTTCTGCAACTACTGCGAATTCCGCATGGGCGGACGCTCCTATTGCAGCCGCTCCTGCGGCGAAGTGCAGTTCTTCGGCGGCGAATCCTCCGACGACGACGCCCCGCTCGAGGAGTGACCGCACACCCGCTCCGAGGCCGGTTCTCCCGCCACCTCCGTGCGACCGGCCTCCTTTCGGAAACCCGCCTCGTCATCGCCGCGATCTCCGGAGGGGCGGACTCCACCGCTCTCCTCCACCTCCTCGCGCCCGAATGCCGGGAGCGCGGGATCACGCTCGTGGGCTGCCACGTGGCCCACGGCATCCGCCCGCGCACCGGGAACCTCGACGCCCGCGCCGCCGCGGATCACGCCGCGGCCCTCGGGCTCTCGTTCGCGCTCCGGCCGTTCTCGGCCCTGGAGCTCCGCAAGCACGGAGAGAGCCTCGAGGCCGCGGCCCGGCGGATCCGCTACGAGTCGTTCCTGGCCCTCCGCGAGGAGCTGGGCCCGGGCGCCCTCGTGGCCACCGGTCACACCCGCAACGACCAGGCCGAGACCGTGCTCCTCAACCTCGAACGGCACCTGGGCCGCTCGAGGGGCGGAATCCGGGAACGGCGGGCCGACGGCGTCATCCGGCCGCTCCTCCCGTTCTCGCGAAACGAGCTGCGACACTTCCTCGCCTTCGAGGGCCTCACTTTCCGGGAGGACGAGTCCAACCTCGAGCGCCGGTTCGCCCGGAACCGCATCCGGCTCGAGGTCCTCCCCGCCCTCGAAGCCCGCTGGCCCGGTGTGACCGAGCGGCTGGCGCGGGCCGGCGCGCGGTATACCGAGCGGCTGGAACGTCAGGATGCCCTTCTCGGGAGCCTGATCCCCTCGTTCGAAGGCCCCTTCCCCCGGTCGCTCTTCCGGGAGCTCCCCGAGGAAACGCTCGGCCGACTGCTCGTGCGGGCCACGGGCACCCGGGGCAAGGTCCCCGGCCGGGCCCAGATCCTCAAGGTGCTGGCGCGCCTCCGCGGAGACCAGCCCGGAGTGCGGGAATCGCTCGGGGGCCTCCGCGTCGCGGCGAACTCGCGCTTCGTGCGCCTCACCTGAAACCTCCCTGCTAGACTTCTGGACGTGAGCCTGGACTACGAAGAGCGCTACGGCGCCGCCGAAATCGCCCGCCGCGTCGCATCCGTGGGACAACGCATCGGAGCCGACTTCGCCGGCGGGAACATCGTGATCATCGGGGTCCTCAAGGGCGCCGGAATCTTCGTCGCCGATCTGGCCCGTGCCGTCCACTCCCCCGTTCGCCTCGAGTACATCGACGTGATCAAGGGCAGCGAGGACGAGGACATCGTCGATTTCCACTTCGTGACGAAGTTCCGCATCAAGGACATGGACCTCGTCATCGTGAAGGACGTCGTCCGGAGCGGAATCATCGAAACCTACCTGATGAACCAGCTTCGGGAAGAAGGACCGCGCTCCGTACGTTTCGCCTGTTTGGTAGACCGGCCTCAGGAGCGCAAGAGCTCCCTGGTCGTCGACTACGTCCTATTTCCTTCCGAGGAGGGCGTCCTCGTGGGCTATGGGATGGAATACCGGGGTGAAGGCGGGAACCTCCCGTTCATCGCCACGGTCAAAACACCCGGTGAAGCCCCGTTCGATCCTCCGACCGGACGGATTCGCATCAAGAATTGACATTTCGAGGCACCCCGCGCCCCTCCGGGTGAACCGCCTCTCCGTTTTCGGCGTACGAAGCTTGGGGATGCTGACGTGAACAACACCGTAAAGAACCTGGTCCTCTGGAGCGTCATCCTGGTGGTGATTCTCCTTCTCTTCAAATTCGTCGATGTCGGCAAGAACCAGACCTCCACGGTCTCGTTGACCGAGTTCCTCGACAAGACCGCCCGCGGCGAGGTCGCGAGCGTCATGATCCGAGGCAGCGAGGTGCGGGGCTATCCGCGCGGAGCGGCCGAAGGGTCCGAGCCCACGGCCCGGGCCTTCATGCCGAGCAAGTACGACATCGTCCCGGCCCTCCAGAAGAACAACGTGAAGATCTCGGCCGAGGAGCCGCGCGACGGCTCGCTGCTCGTGCTCTTCCTCCAGGCCGCGCCGATCCTGTTCCTCATCGGCCTCTGGATCTTCATCATGCGGCAGATGCAGACCGGCGGAAACCGGGCCCTGCAGTTCGGAAAGTCCCGCGCCAAGCTCCTCACGCCCAACCAGAAGAAGGTGACGTTCAAGGACGTCGCCGGGTGCGAAGAGGCCAAGGAAGAGCTCTCGGAGATCATCGACTTCCTCAAGGATCCGTCGAAGTTCCAGAAGCTCGGCGGCAAGATCCCGAAGGGCGTCCTCATGATGGGCTCCCCCGGCACCGGCAAGACGCTCCTCGCCCGCGCCGTGGCCGGCGAGGCCAACGTGCCGTTCTTCTCCATCTCCGGGTCCGACTTCGTCGAGATGTTCGTGGGCGTGGGCGCCTCCCGCGTGCGCGACCTCTTCGAGCAGGGCAAGAAGAACGCCCCCTGCATCATCTTCATCGACGAGATCGACGCCGTGGGCCGGCACCGCGGCGCGGGCCTCGGCGGCGGGCACGACGAGCGCGAGCAGACGCTCAACGCCCTGCTCGTCGAGATGGACGGCTTCGAAGGAAACGACGGCGTCATCCTGATCGCCGCCACGAACCGCCCCGACGTCCTCGACCCCGCGCTCCTCCGTCCCGGCCGCTTCGACCGCCGCGTCGTCGTCGCCCGTCCCGACGTCAAGGGCCGCGAGGGCATCCTCAAGGTGCACGCGAAGAACATCCCGCTGGCCGACGACGTGGACCTCTCGGTCATCGCCCGCGGCACCCCGGGCTTCGCCGGCGCCGACCTCGCGAACCTCGTGAACGAGGCCGCGCTCGCGGCCGCGCGTGTCGACAAGAAGAAGGTCGACATGATCGATTTCAACTACGCCAAGGACAAGGTGATGATGGGCGCCGAGCGCCGGTCGCTCGTGATGTCCGACGTGGAGAAGCGGAACACCGCGTACCACGAGGGCGGCCACGCGATCATCGCGGTGTTCGAGGAGCACGCC
>JAEUQS010000546.1 GCA_016789625.1 Acidobacteriota bacterium
GCCTGGAGATCAACACGATCCTCGGCCCGGCCGCGATCCAGCTCGGCGCCCAGACGCAGCGCGACAACCTGGACAAGCTGGCCGCGCTTCTCACCACGCGGAGCCATCGCCAGAACGCCACGGCCACGCTGCCCGTCGGCGCGCTCTTTCCCGGCAAGGAGGGCCCGTCGCCGTTCCTCCCGCAGATCGTCTACACGCTCCAGCGGGCCGAGCAGAAGGGCTCGGTGAACCTCGAGACGGGCGAGTTCACCGAGACGTTCGTTCCCAACCAGGTTTCCACGACGCACGCCGCCACAGTGGACTGGACCGTTGGCGTCTTCCGCCTCGGCTACCGCCTCACCGTGGGCGTCATCGACAACCGGCAGGACGAGCGGGCCGCGGCCGATTCCAACGTGACCGGGCACGCGATCCAGGCCGGCGCGAACCCGCTGCCCACGATGCAGCTCGCGGCCGAGGTGGGCACGGAGCGGCAGAGGAACGACGACCCGTTCACGGTGCTCACCACGAACCGCGTCGCGGCGCAGGCCACGTGGGGCTTCACGACGCTCACGACTCTCGCCGCGAACCTGAACCTCACCGACGGCGAGGACGACACCGGACAGACGCGCAACACCGCGCTCGCGGCCGACGCCTCGCTCACGTTTCGCCTGTCGAAGACCACGAAGGACCAGAAGCACGGTGTCTCGGCCCAGGCCTTCCTCCGCTACGGGTTCACCGAATCGAAGTCGCGGTCTCCGTTCTCGCCCGACGAGGTCGTCCGCAAGCAGTGGATCCTCTCGTCGGGCCTCACGCTGAGCCTGTTCTGAGGAGCCATCGATGAAACGCACTGCCTTTGTCCTCTGTCTCGCGCTCCTCTCGCTTCCCCTTGCCGCGGAGATACGGAGAGACCCTCAGGGTCTCAACGTGAACAGTCAGGGAGCGACCTCTCTGTCGATCACGTTCGGCGGCCTCAACAACCAGGTGCCCGTGGAAGCCCAGTGGTGCGGGGAGCTGATTCCCGCGACACCGGCCATCGGCATGCGCTGCGATCCGCGCACGGTGTTCGGCAGCCTGCCGCTGCGGTTCGATCTCGGCAAGCAGCAGGGCTCGACGTTCGTGGACGTGATGACGATTCCGCCGTCCGTCTCGCGCCGCGCCTACCAGGCCGTGGAGGCCGGGGCCGCGCCCCAGTTCTTCTACGTGCGTCAGTTCCGGAGCACCACGGGCGGGCCCGACGAGTTCGTGTTCGTGACCTGCCGGCTCACGGGCGGCGGCGCCCGCGTTCCCTTCGCGCTGCTGGACGTGACGCTCCGGTTCGAGAGCGGCGACCCGGTGGCGTCGATCCCGGTGGGCGGGTCCCTGCCCGCGTTCAAGGCCGAGATCGCCTACAACGGCGTGGGCACGCTGCGCGGCCGCTGGGAGGTCGTGCTGCCGGGTGAGGAGCCACCGACCTCGACGGATCTCCTCACGGAGGGCTCGCTGCCGCCGGATCAGCGCTCGCTCCAGAAGCGCTACCGCGAGGTGGGCCGCTTCAACGTGCCGCTCACGGCCGGCCCCGCGAAGACGACGCTCCAGGGCCCGGACCCGAAGCTCCTGCCGAAGGAGTCCGAGGGCCTTCACCAGATTCTCCTGCGCGTGGAGGTCTCGCGGGACCGCGACTCCGCGTCGGACCTCGCGGGCGCCGGAGCCGGGGCCGGTCTCGTGTACAGCGGCGCGGCCGCGGGCTTCCCGATGCCGACGCTGCGCTACAGCGTGGGCGGTGGCGCGACGCCGGGCGCCGCGTTCGACCTTCTGGCTCCGAAGGCCGGAGCGCTCGTGACGGGTGCGGTGGACTTCTCGTGGACGGAGGATCGCCAGGCGCTCCTTTACAAGCTCGAGATCGTGGACCCTTCGGGCACGGAGATCCTCTCGGCGCTGCTTCAGCAGGGCACGTTCAACTACCGCGCGCCGTCGTTCCTGAGGGAGAAGGCGACCTCAGGCGTCGTCCGCTGGCGCGTCAAGGTGCTGGACGCGGAGGGCCGCGAGAAGCGGCACACGGAGTGGCGCGAGCTGAAGCTCAAGGCCGACGCATGAGGGATGCGGGCGTAGAAGACGCTGCGGCTCTGGCACCTCTCCTCGCGTCGCTGGGCTACCCCGACGAGCCCGCCGCGATCGCCGCCCGCATCGCGGCCCTGGTGAACGCCGGGGACCGCATCCTCCTGGCCGAGGAAGGCGGAGCCATCGTCGGGTTTTCGGTTCTGCACGTGACGCCGATGCTGCACAAGCCCTACCCCATCGGCCGCATCACGGCGTTCGTGGTGGACGAAGCGCTACGGGGCCGTGGCATCGGAGCGAGGATGCTCGCGGCCAGCGAGGAGGCGCTCTTCGCCGCGGGCTGCGGCGCGATCGAGCTGACGAGCGCGGCGCACCGCACGGGCGCGCATCATTTCTACGAGCGATTGGGGTATTCGGAGAAGCGCATGCGCTTCTGGAAGGATCGCCCGCGCTGAGTTTCCTGGGGGCACCAGGGCCGGTGCCCCCAAACCCCCTCCGAGCCAATCGCTGCTCTTTTCGGGGTCATCGGGCGTCGTTCACGGCATCATTCCCGAATGGCGATCGAAGAAACCGTGAGAGCGCGGCTCCGGGGCAGCGGGTATCGAACGGAGATCACGGCCCGATCGCACGTGCTCGTGGCCGACGAGCCCATGAAGCTCGGCGGCACGGACGCCGGCCCGGCGCCCTACGAGTTCCTCCTCGCGTCGCTCGGCGCCTGCACGAGCATCACGCTCCGCATGTACGCGAGCCGCAAGAGCTGGCCTCTCGCGGGGCTGGACGTGGACCTCGCGCTCGTGACGGAAGGCGAGGCGCGCAGGATCGACCGCCGCATCACGCTCCACGGCGACCTGGACGCGGCGCAGAGGGAGCGGCTCCTCGAGATCGCGAACTCGTGCCCCGTCCACAAGCTGCTCACGGGGGCCATCGACATTCAGTCCCGGTTGACGGAGGAACCATGAGCGAGAAGCCCGCGCGGAAGATCACGAAGAAGTACTCGAACGGCGAGGTCACCGTGGTGTGGCAGCCGCACATCTGCGTGCACTCGACCATCTGCTTCCGTGGGCTGCCCGCCGTGTTCGATCCAGGCCGGCGGCCCTGGGTCGATCCCCTCGCGGCGTCGACCGCGGAGATCACCGCGCAGGTCGACCAGTGCCCGTCGGGCGCCCTCTCCTGGTTCCGGAATTCCGAGGTCGCGGCGACGGGCCAGACCCCGGAGGTCACGGCCGAGACGATCGTCGAGGTTTCACCGAAGGGCCCGCTCCTCGTCTACGGCAACCTGACCATCAAGGATGCCGCGGGGAACGAGACGAAGAAGCACAAGGTCACGGCGTTCTGTCGCTGCGGCGCGTCGCAGAACAAGCCCTACTGCGACGGCACGCACAAGAAGGTCGGCTTCGAGGGGTAAGTCGGCGATCAACGAGAACAGGCTCGACTCGAAACACACCACCGTCGCGAGCTGCCATCGTCCCGCTCGATCATGGCGAGGACCGCACACTCGTGCACGGCGATGGCCTGATCGACCCCCGGAATCAGATCCAGAGTGAGCAATAGCGCC
>JAEUQS010000564.1 GCA_016789625.1 Acidobacteriota bacterium
GGCGGCGGGGGCACGGGACGGGCGGGCGCCGCCGGCCTCTCGAAGGACTGAGGGGAGTCTTTCTTGAGAGCGTCGAAGGCCATGGTGAGATCGCCGGCTGCTGCGGCCGGAGGGGCCGGAGGGGCCGGGGGCGCCGGCCGCGGCGCCGCCGCGGGGATGGCCGTCGTGAGGCCCAGATCTTCGGGCTTGGGCACCCGGTGCGAGGACGTCTCGGTCCGCTTCTTCTGCGCGGCGCTCTCTTCCAGGGCCTTGAGGGCCTGGCCCGCGTCGGTGAGCCTGGGTTTCGGCGTGGCCTCGTGAACGTCCTGGATGCGCGCGGCCGGCTTCGGAGCCGGCGGGGGCGGTGCCGCGGGGGTGGGCGCCAGCATGGCGGGGGTCGCGCGCATGGTCATCGCCGGGTCATCGAACGCGAACGGGTCCGGCGCGGCGGGCGGGGCCGCAGGCGGGGCCGCGGCCTTCGGCACGAAGACCGGAATCGTCTCGCCGGTCGGCGTGAGGCTCGGGGACGGGATCTTCTTGCGCGCCGCGAGGAGGTCCACGGTGAGGCCGGTGACGAACGTCAGCGACTCGAGAGCGGCCTCGTTCAGGCGTCCCTCGTCCCCCGGCAGCTCGTCGGCGATGAGGATGCCGGCGATGCGGTCACGGATGACCATGGGCACCATGAGCTGGCGGGCGGGCGGCGTGCCGCCGAGGCCCTTGCGCAGAGGCGACGACTCCGAAGGCGGCAGCGCGATCATCGAGCGCTCGGACTTCAGGACCTCGCTGGCGAACGGATCGTCTCCCGAGCCGACGTCGAGCCCCTTGGCCGCGTCGTCGCGGCCGCCCGTGCCGTCCCAGCCGATGGCCTTCCAGCCCGTGAGGCGCTCGTTGCGGAGCACGAGGAGACACACGCGGGAGGCGTGGGAATGAGCCTGGGTGAGGAAGCGGGTGAGCACGTCGACCTGGGTGCGGGCCGACTCGATGGCCGTGAGCGCGCCCCGGATGGTGCCCCAGTCGGGAGCCCCCGGGGTGGAGGCGCCGGGCACGGGTACCTCGACGCGCTCGATGACCTTGACCTCGACGCGCTCGATGATCTTCTCGGGTGCGGCCTGAGGCGGGACGGCGTCCTCGAGCATGAGCTCGACGATGTCTTCCGGGAAGAGGGGCCGCGCCTGCGCCGGAATGCGGTCGGCCATCTGGTTCAGACGGTCCTCGATCTCCCGGCGGGTATCCACCAACGCCGACTTCCAGGAGGCCAGGTGGTCCTCGAGGTGCGTCGAGAGAGACTCGATCATTCGTCGGGTAGCGGCGGGATCGACCGGCATGAGATCTTCCTTTCGCGAACGCTGGACCCGCGATTATAAACAGCGCGGTGCCGTGATACCGGCTCTATCTTGCGGCCTTGACCGTTCGTGTGATGGCTCCTACACTCCCAGGTTCGCTCGCGCCCGGGGTTTCCCCTGGGGTCATTTTGAGCCGGAGAGGGGGGATACCGAGTGCCGCTGATTCACGTCAAGGAAGACGAGTCCTTCGAAAACGCGCTGCGCCGCTTCAAGCGCAAGTGCGAGAAGTCGGGCATTCTCTCCGAGCTCAAGAAGCGTCAGCACTACGAGAAGCCCTCGGCCAAGCGCAAGCGCAAGGCCATCGCCGCCAAGAAGAAGATGCTCCGAAAGCTGGCCGAAGAGCGCCGGACGGGCGTCTGAAGTAACTTGGGGGAACCATGGCCGGTTCCCCCAAACCCCCTCCGAGCCAATCGCTGATTTGTTCGGGGTGATCCAACGGAATGGGGGAACCCTGGGTTCCCCCAAGCCCCTTCCGCTATACAGCCAACCCCCGTGAAACAAACACACCACGAACTCGACTGGCCAGGCGTCTTGCGCCTGGCCGCACGTTTTTGCGCGACGGAGCGCGGCGTCGAGTCGATGCTGGCGAGCGCTCCGTCTCCGGATCCGCTGGAGGTCGCGTCGCGCCTCGCGCTCACGCGCGACCTCATGGCCCGGCGTGCAGTCCGGCCCCCCGTCATCCTCGGCGGTCTCGACGAGGGCGCCGCCCTCCTCCACAAGCTCGGCGCTCAGGGCCGGGCGCTGGATCCCGAGGACCTGCTCGACCTCTTCGTTCTCTGCGAACGCAGCGAAGGCGCGCGCACGTCCTTCCCCATCGAGGACGCCCCCGATCTGGACCTGCCGGCCCTCTCCGAGCTCATCGCCCCCCTGACGAGCTTCGAGGACCTCCTCGTCGAGCGGGACGTGATCTTCGAGCGGGACGGCCGCATCAAGGACACCGCCTCCCCGAAGCTGGCGGCCATCCGCGGAGCCATCGTGCGGCTCCGGCGCGACCTCGTGCGCCGCCTCGAGGAGTACGCCCGCACCCGGGGCGACGCCCTCGCCGACGACTACGTCACCGAGAAGGACGGGCGCTACTGCCTGCCCGTGCGGTCGGACCGGCGCGATCTCGTGGCCGGCATCGTCCACCACAAGTCGGGCTCGGGGCAGACGTTCTTCGTCGAGCCCCTCGCCGTCGTCGACGCCAACAACGAGCTGGCCGAGGCCTTCGAGGAGGAGCGCGAGGAGATCCATCGCATCCTCGTCGCGCTCACGTCCCGCTTCTCCGTGCGGCGGGCCGACCTCGCGAGCTCCGCGGGCATCCTGACGTCCCTCGACGTCGCCCAGGCGAAGGCCGAGATGGCCCAGCGCACCGACGCCATCTTCCCCGAGCCCGGCGAACGTCTCGAGCTCGTGGGGGCCCGCCATCCGCTCCTCGACCGCCGCCTCTCGGCCCTCCGCGAGGAGGTCTTCGGCGAGGACGCCGAGGGCCGCCACTCCGACGCCGTTCCGCTCGACATCGTGATGCCCGAGGGCATCCGCACGCTCCTCATCTCGGGTCCCAACGCCGGCGGTAAGACCGTCGCCATGAAGACGGCCGGCCTCTTCGCGCTGCTCAACCAGTCGGGTTTCGCGATCCCTTCGGGAGCGGGCTCGCGCCTCCCGGTGTTCGACCGGATCCTCGTCGTCGCCGGCGACGCGCAGGACCTCCTGGGAGATCTCTCGAGCTTCGCCGCGGCCATGACGCGCACGGCGCGGGTCCTCGCCGAGGCTACGGAGAAGAGCCTCGTGCTCCTCGACGAGCTGGGCTCGGGCACCGACCCCGACGAGGGCGGCGCCATCGCGATCGCCGTGCTCGAGGAGGATCTCGCCCGCGGGGGTCTGTCCGTCGCGACGACCCACCTCGCCTCCGTGAAGGAGTGGGGCAACGGCGTCGCCGAGGTGCTCACCGCCGCGATGGAGTTCGACGAGGCCAAGGGCCGGCCCACGTTCCGGATCCGCCCGGGCGCCGTGGGCCGTTCCCGCGCGCTGGCAGTGGCCGAGAAGGCGGGCCTTCCCGAGCGCGTGCTCGCCGCCGCGAGGAGCCGTCTCGGAGCCGGCTGGGCCGCCGTGGACACGGCCCTCGAGCGGCTCGAGCGCGAGCGCCTCGTGGCCGAGGCCGAGCTGGCCCGCGCCAGGGAGACGGCGCTCAAGGCCGACGCGCGCCTCGCGGCCGCCGAGAAGGAGCGCGACCAGCTCGTCCAGGAAAAGGCCCGGCTCCGCGAGAAGATGAAGGCCGACCTCGACCGCGCGCTCGAGGCCCTGCGCGAGAAGACCCGTCGCGAGATCGACCGCCTGCGCGACGAGGCGCAGAAGGGTCGCGCCCTATCCCGGAGCGCCCTCACCACCGTGCTCCACGCCGCGAGGGAAGAGGCCGAGGCCCACCTGCCGGTCGTGGACCCGCCGCCCTCGGGCCCGGTCGCGGTCGGCGATACCGTGCGCATCTCGCCGTTCAAGACGACGGGCCGCCTGCTTTCCATCGACGCGCACCGCGGCGAGGCCGAGGTCGAGGTCTCGGGCAAGAAGATGCGGGTCGCGGTGGGCGCGCTCTCGCGCCTCTCCGCCGGAGCCGCGTCGAAGGCCGCCCGCGAGACCGCGGCCGTGTCCGCGCCGGCCGGCTCCGGCGCGCGGGAGCTCGTCCTCGTGGGCCAGCGCATCGACGACGCGATCCCCGAGATCGAGAGGGCGATCAACGACGCGCTCCTCTCCGGCATCGGAAGCCTGCGGCTCGTGCACGGCTACGGCACCGGACGCCTCGCCGCCGCGGTGAAGGAGTTCCTCACCGAGCACCCCGGCGTGTCCTCGCACCGGCCCGGCGACGCGAACGAGGGCGGCAACGCCGTGACCATCGCGCGGCTCGACGTCTGACCTAAGCTCCCCGGTCAAGGTCCCATGTCCGAGCCTCTCTACGACATCACCGACGACGTCAAGCGTCAGGTCCTCGACGCCACCGACCTCGTCTCGCTCATCGGCGCGACGACGTCGCTCAAGAAGACCGGTGCCTCATGGAAGGGTCTCTGCCCGTTCCACGGCGAGAAGACGCCGTCGTTTCACGTCCACCCGCAGCGGGGCTTCTACTACTGCTTCGGGTGTGGGGCCAAGGGCGACGCGATCACGTTCGTGCGCGAGGCCGAGCGCCTCGAGTTTCCCGAGGCCGTGGCCTACCTCGCGCGGCTCGCGAACATCACGCTGCCGCAGCGGAAGCGCACCGGCACCCGGGCCGAACGCGGCAAGGATCTCCGCGCCACGGAGGCCCTCCTCGCCGCCGCGACCTTCTTCCGGGACACGCTGAAGACGCATCGCGAGGCGCTGCGGGTCCTCACGGCCCGCCACATCGAGCCGGCCGAGGCGGCGCTCTTCGGCTTCGGCGCGGCGCCGGATTCCTGGGACGCGCTCAAGGCCGCCCTGTCGCCCGTGTACCCCGAGGAGGTGCTGCTCGAGGCGGGCCTCCTGCAGAAGCACCCCGACACGGGGCGCGTCTACGACCGCTTCCGCAACCGTCTCATGATCGAGATCAAGGACGCGCGCGGCGAGCTCCTCGGGTTCGGGGCCCGCGCCCTCCACCCCGACGATCAGCCCAAGTACCTCAACTCCCCCGAAAGCGCCCGCTTCACGAAGGGCAAGCTCCTCTACGGTCTCGATCGGGCCAAGGAGACCATCCGGAAGACCAACGAGGTCATCCTCTGCGAGGGCTACTTCGACCGCATCGCGTTCGAGAAGGCCGGGCTGGGGAACGCCGTCGCGTCCATGGGGACGGCGCTCACGACGAACCAGGCCGAGCTGCTCTCGCGGCAGGCGGCGACCGTGGTCGTCGCGTACGACGGCGACCGGGCCGGGCAGGCGGCCTCGTGGAAGGCCTTCGGGCTTCTCCTGGGCAAGGGGGCCGCGGTACGGCACCTGGCCCTCCCCGACGGCCTCGACCCGGATTCATTCCTCGAGCAGCGCGGACCCGAGGCCCTGAGGGCCGAGGTCGAGAACGCCCCACCGCTCCTGCCCGCCCTTCTCCGGGGGCTTCCCGCGGCCGGGAGCGACCCCACGGCCCGGGCGGCCGCCATCACCGAGGCGGCCGGAATCCTCCGCCAGGCCGTGGATCCGGTGCTGCGTTTCGAGCTGCTCTCGGGCCTCGCCCGGGGGGCCGGCGTGCCGGGCGCGGTCGTCGGCCTCGAGGAGGGGAAGAAACGACCCCGGCCCCGGGTTGTGGAAACAGGGGGAGCGGAGCGGCTTCCCGAGACGGAGGAAAAGGTGCTCCGGATCCTGGTGGAAGAGTGGCCGGCCAGCGCGGACATCACGAAGAGCCTGCCGGCGGAGCTCTTCTCCCATCCGAACGCCCGCGATATCTTCAGTGCCATCAAGGGTTTAGCGGACTCGCCGGGGGCAACCCTTGATTTTTCGAGTTTGGAGTCCCATCTTGAGGGCGGCGGCGGGCATGTCCTCGCGCGTCTGCTTCTTCAAGCCAGCCAGGAATCCGAAGACCCTGGCATACCCGTTTACGGGACAGGTGGAAGCAGCGGTGGCGGTCCTGCAAGCGGCCCTGGCTCCGAGGGGGAATTCATTGGCTCGACCGGAAAGGCCGGTCCAGTTCGGGGTTTGGGGAGGCTGCACAGGCCCTTGCTGCATTTGAGGATTCGGCAGCTCGAAACCAACAGGGAGGCTCTGCAGTCTCTACTCGTGGCCGCAGGCGCGGCGCGGGACGGGACGGCTCTCTCCCGGATGTACGTGGAGAAGCAGAAGCTTTCGGCCGAGATCACGAAGCTGCAAGCGGATCTTCGCAGGCACGAGTGAGGGCACGGCGCAGCCAACAACGGTCGGTCAAGGGGTTCAGGGTCAAGTCCAGTCAGGTGGTTCTATGGGGCGAGGGCAAGTGTCCGGGAGTCCAGGGGCCAGAGGGAGAGAAGCGCTGGTGACGGTCGAAGAAAAGCATCCTGAGGTAAGGAACCTCATCACGGTCGGGAAAGAGCGGGGTTACCTGCTCTACGACGAGATCTACCAGAACCTGCCGGAAGAGCTCACGGCCTCGCCGGAAGAGCTCGACGACGTCTACGTTCGTCTCGGCGACTACGGCATCGAGGTCGTCGACGTCCCCGAGAAGGCGACGGCCAAGAAGGCCGCAGGCGCCGCCGAGGCCACCGCGCCCGACGCCGTCGTCACGCCCACGGTGGAGAAGACGAACGACCCCGTACGCATGTACCTCCGCGAGATGGGGACGGTCAAGCTCCTCGATCGCGAAGGCGAGGTCTCGATCGCCCGCCGGATCGAGAACGGAGAAGCCCGCATCTACCGGGCGCTCTCGACGAACCGTATCGTTCTGGAAGAGGTCCTCAAGATCATCGAGGCGGCCAAGAAGGACAAGACGGCCGCCAGGAGCTTCCTGGAGTTCGCGTCGGCCGGGCTCGACGAGTCCGAGGAGATGGACCCGCGCACGGCGCAGAAGATCGACCAGATCCTCGTCCACTTCAAGAAGATCGCCAAGCTCGATGCCGAGCTGAGGAAGCTCGCCGAGAAGAAGAAGGCCGCGCCCAAGACGAAGCCCAAGCCTCCGGCCAAGCTCCCAAACGGCCGTCCCGCGCCGGTCGTCGTGGATCCGGCGATCGACCGCCGGATCAGTGAGATCGCGCGGCTCATCCACGCCATCGATTTCACGCCCGCGACGCTCCTCCGGATGGTCAACATCCTCAAGGACATCGACCGCCAGTTCGCGATGCCCGAGGCCCAGATCCGCCAGGACGCCACGGCCCTCAAGCGCGAGAAGAACGAAGTCCGCATCGACTTCTACAAGCGCCGCACCTCGAAGTACAAGCAGATGCTCAAGGACCTCGAGGAGAAGTACGGCGTCTCCCACGAGGAGATCAAGAAGACGCTGAAGCAGATCCGCGAGGGCGAGGACGAGGCCGATCAGGCCAAGCAGGAGCTCATCGTCGCGAACCTCCGGCTCGTCGTCTCGATCGCGAAGAAGTACACGAACCGCGGTCTCCAGTTCCTGGACCTCATCCAGGAAGGGAACATCGGCCTCATGAAGGCCGTCGAGAAGTTCGAGTACCGGCGCGGCTACAAATTCTCGACGTACGCCACGTGGTGGATCCGTCAGGCCATCACCCGCGCGATCGCCGACCAGGCCCGCACGATCCGCATCCCCGTCCACATGATCGAGACGATCAACAAGCTCACGCGCACGCAGCGCTCGCTCGTCCAGGAGCTCGGCCGCGAGCCGACGGCCGAGGAGATCGCCAAGCG
>JAEUQS010000330.1 GCA_016789625.1 Acidobacteriota bacterium
CACCACCACCCGGCCGGCTTCGTCCGACACCGCGAGGCCGACCCGAGCCTCTCCGAAGTCCACGGCGAGAAGTCTCATCCCGGCTCCGAGGATAGCGGTGACGCCCTTCGCCTTCCGCCGGGATTCGTTCCTCTAGAATGCGATCCTTCCGGCGCCGGCAACCGGGCGCCGCATCACGCGGAGGACCATTGAACGACGTGCTCATCCTTTCGGCCCAGAGGACGCCCATCGGCACCTTTCTGGGAGGGCTCTCTTCTCTCACGGCCTCGCAGCTCGGCGGGGTGGCCCTGAAGGCCGCCCTCGAGAAGGCCGAGGTTCCCGCCCACCGGGTCGACCAGGTTCTCCTCGGAAACGTGCTCCAGGCCGGGCAGGGTCAGGCTCCGGCCCGGCAGGCCGCGATCCAGGCCGGCATTCCGAAGTCGGCCGGGGCGGTCACCATCCACAAGGTCTGCGGCTCCGGAATGCGCGCGGTGATGGACGGCGCGAACTCCATCCGGACGGGTGAATACGCGGTCGTCGTCGCGGGCGGAATGGAGTCCATGTCGGGCTCCCCCTACCTCCTCCCGAAGGGCCGCCAGGGCCTGCGGATGGGGCACGCGCAGCTCGTCGACTCGATGATCCACGACGGCCTCTGGGACCCCTACAAGAACACCCACATGGGCAACTGCGCCGAGCTCTGCGCCGGCAAGTACGGCTTCACGCGGGAAGCCCAGGACGCTTACGCCCTCGAAAGCTACCAGCGTGCCCGGCGCGCGAACGAGGCCGGCGACTTCAAGGCCGAGATGGCCGCCGTCACGATCGAGGGCAAGAAGGGCGCGACCGTCATCGACCGCGACGAGGAGCCCTTCGCGACGCCCCAGGAAAAGCTCGAGAAGATGGGCTCCCTGAAGCCCGCGTTCCAGAAGGACGGCACGGTCACGGCCGCGAACGCGTCCAAGCTGAACGACGGCGCCTCGGCCCTCGTCCTGGCCGACGACGCCACCGTGAAAGACCTCGGGCTCAAGCCCATCGCCCGAATCGTTTCGCAGGGGTCCTTCGCGCAGGAGCCCGAGTGGTTCACGACGTCCCCCTCGGCGGCCGCGAAGAAGGCCCTCGAGAAGGCCGGGATGACCGTCTCGCAGATCGACCTCTTCGAGGTGAACGAGGCGTTCGCCGTCGTTGCCATGGCGTTCATCAAGGACCTCGACCTCGACCGCAACAAGGTGAACGTCAACGGCGGTGCCGTGGCCCTCGGACACCCGATCGGATCCTCGGGCGCGCGCATCCTCGCGACGCTCGTCCACGCGCTCCGCGCGCGCCGCAAGCGTTACGGTCTCGCGTCCATCTGCATCGGAGGCGGCGAGGCCACCGCCGTGGTGGTCGAGGTCCTGTGATCGACAAGGTCGTGCGGGCGGCCTCGCCCGCGGAGGCAGCCCGGGCCGCGGTGGCCGACATTCCCTCGGGGGCCACGCTCGTCGTGGGCGGGTTCGGCCTCTGCGGCATCCCCGAGAACCTCATCGCGGCGCTCTCCGAGCGGGACGTGAACGGCCTCACGTGCGTCTCGAACAACTGCGGGGTGGACGACTGGGGGCTCGGCATCCTCCTCGGAAAGAAGATGATCCGGAAGATGGTCTCCTCGTACGTCGGCGAGAACGCCGAGTTCGAGAGGCAGTACCTCTCGGGCGAGCTGGAGGTCGAGTTCTCGCCTCAGGGCACGCTGGCCGAGAGGATGCGGGCCGGGGGCGCCGGCATCGCCGGCTTCTTCACTCCCGCGGGGGCCGGCACGGTCGTCGCCGAGGGCAAGGAGACGCGCACGTTCGACGGCAAGGAGTACGTCCTCGAGCGCGGCATCGTGGGCGATTTCGCGCTCGTGGCCGCCTGGAAGGCCGACCGCATGGGCAACCTCGTCTTCCGCAAGACCGCCCGCAACTTCAACCCGATGGCCGCGACGGCGGGACGCATCACCATTGCCGAGGTGGAGGAGCTGGTCGAGGTGGGCACGCTGGATCCCGATCAGGTGCACACCCCCGGCATCTTCGTGAAGCGTGTCGTCGTGGCGCCGCGGAAGAAGCGCATCGAGCGCAGGACGGTGAGGAAGTGAGCAAGCTCGATCGCGACGGTATCGTCGCCCGGGCCGCGCAGGAGCTGCGCGACGGGATGTACGTGAACCTCGGAATCGGCATCCCCACGCTCGTCGCCAACCGCATCCCCGCGGGCATGGAGGTGATCCTCCAGTCCGAGAACGGCATCCTCGGCCTCGGGCCGTATCCCGCCGAGGCGGACCTCGACGCGGACCTCATCAACGCGGGGAAGGAAACCGTCACGGTGCTCCCGGGCGCGGCGTTCTTCTCCTCGGCCGACAGCTTCGGGATGATCCGCGGCGGGCACATCGACCTCTGCATCCTGGGCGCCATGCAGGTCGACGCCGAGGGCTCGCTCGCGAACTGGATGATCCCCGGCTAGATGGTCAAAGGCATGGGCGGCGCGATGGACCTCGTCGCGGCGGCCAAGCGCGTCGTCGTCACCATGGAGCACGTCGCGAAGAACGGGGAGAGGAAGGTCCTCTCCCGCTGCAACCTGCCGCTCACCGGCAAGGGCTGCGTCCACCGCATCATCACCGACCTCGCCGTGCTGGACGTCGTATCCGGCGGCGGGCTGCTCCTCGTGGAACGCGCGCCCGGCGTCTCGGTCGAGGAGATCGTCGCCGCGACGGAACCCGCCCTCACGATCGGCGGCGACGTTCCCGAGATGAGGATCTGAGACGCTGAGGCGAATCCTCAGAGCCGCGGTCCTCGTCGTCGGGGCGGCCGCGGGCGCCGCTGGCGTCTCTCACGTCGCCACCGCTCAGTCGTCGTTCGAGTCGGACCCGTTCAGCAGCCGCTTCCGCGAGCGCGCCGCCTTCGACATCAAGTTCAAGATGCCGGAGGCCGGTGGTGTCGTGCGGGTGTCCGTTCCCGAAGGCCGCGGCGGTCGCCAGGTGCTCGTGGGCGAGACGATCTCCGAGACGTACGCCCCCGAAGGTTCTTTCGTCACCGTCGAGTACCAGGACATTCGCCTGAAGGCGAAGATGGTGAGGGCCGACTACGCGAAGAAGACCATCATGGCGGAGGGCACGGTCGTGCTCGAGCAGGGCCTCTCGCGGCTCACCGGCGACCGCGTGGACCTCGACCTGAACGAGAAGATCGGGGTCATCACGAACGGGAGCGTGGATCTGCCGGGCGGTCTGCACCTGAAAGGGGCTCTGCTCTCCAAGGTCGGACCCCGCACCTTCAACCTCACAGACGGGCTCCTCACGGCCTGCGAGGGCGAGAAGCCGGCCTGGTCGTTCAAGGTCTCGAGCGGGCGCGTGACGCTCGAGGATTACGCGCGGCTCAAGAACGTGGTTTTCCGCTTCGGCGGAGTCCCGCTCCTCTACACGCCCTACCTCCTCTGGCCGGCCAAGCAGGACCGTGCCTCGGGCTTCCTCGTGCCGGGCGTGGGCTACAGCCGCAACCGGGGCGCGTTCCTGGGCCTTTCCTACTACGCCGTGCTCGGCCGCTCGTGGGATGCGACGCTGTCGGCCGATCTCTACTCCAAGCAGTACCTCGGGCTGGGCCTCGAGCTCCGGGCCCGGCCCACCGAGGGCACGCGGCTCGAAGGCGTCGGCTACACCACCTACGACCGCGACCTCCGCACGTTCGAGTGGCAGACGCGCGGGTCGTTCCTGGCCGATGACCTCGGCCCGGGGCTCCGCGGGGTGGCCACCTGGCGCGCCGACTCGAACCATGCGTTCTTCCAGGGGTACAACCGCGACTTCGATTACAACTCCGCGCGGGCCCTGAAGTCCGAGGCCTTCGTCACCAAGACGCTCGGCGCGCTCTCGGCCAACCTTCGCGTCTCGAACGAGGAGGCGCTCTACGGCGAGACCACCGTCACGAGCCAGCGGCTCCCGGAGCTGGACGTGCGCCTGCGACCCACGGCCGTGCTGGGGCAGCGCGTCTTCGTGGAGGCGGAAGGCCGGGCCGGGTTCCTCTCGATCGACAAGCAGGGCACCGGCCCGGAAGGAAAGTACGCGCGCTTCGATCTCTTCCCGCGGGTCTCGGCGCCGCTCTCGCCGTTTCCGTGGCTCTCCCTGAGGGCCGACGCGGGATACCGCATCACCGGGTATGGCAAGTCGATCGTCAAGGACAGCTTCATCCCCCCCGGACCCGACACGCTCACCGGCGGCAGCTACATGAGGTCGTACTTCCAGGGCGGCCTGGAGCTCACTGGCCCGTCGTTTGCAAAGCTCTTCGATATGAAGCTGGGCTCCTACACGAAGCTCAAGCACGTCATCGAG
>JAEUQS010000601.1 GCA_016789625.1 Acidobacteriota bacterium
CCGCGGAACACGTAGTCGCCCGCGGGAAGCCGGGAATACCGAAACACCGGAGAGGCTCCCGCGAGAGAGGCCGTGGCATCCAGTCCGACGATCTGCGCGCGATAGGTCAGCGGCCCGCCGGAGAAGGAGAGGAGGGCCAGCTCGAGAGAGACCGACTCGTCGTGGCGCAGGGTGAGGGCGTCGCTCACCGGCACGGGACGGTCGTTCCGGAGGATCGACTGGATGACGAGCGGCGCCGGCGGACGGGTTTCCCGCCCCTCGAGCTCCGGATCGAGGATCGCGACGCCGCCGCTCGTCGAGATCCACACGCGCCCGGCGGCATCCACGAGACCGCCCCAGTTCGCGATGGTGCTCGGGATGCCGTCGGCCGTGGTGAACACCCTCGCGCCGCCGCCTCCCGAGAGCCGCACGATGCCGCGGTGCGTGCCGAGGTACACGTTGCCGCGGCCGTCGGGGAGGATCACCTGCGTCGCGGCGTTCTCGACCCCGGCGGGAAGGCCCGGCACCTTCTCGAACCTTAGGGCGCCGCCCGCGAGCGGGAGCCGCGCGACGCCGCCGCGGGTTCCCGCCCAGAGCTCCTCGCCCGAGGCTCCCGGCACGAGGGCGAGAACGAGAACCTCGTCGTTGGGGAGGCCGTCTTCGCGCGTGAGGACTTTCACGACCGTGCGGTCGCGGATCACCGCGAGTCCCGACCGTGTGGCCGCCCAGAGCGTGCCGTCTTTCGTGCGGGCGAGGTTGAGCACCTCGTTGCGGGGCAGGCCCTGCACCTCGGCCAGGGTCTTCCCGGTCTCGGGATCGACGAGGACGATCTTCCCCAGGTCGGTACCGACCCAGAGCCCTTCCGGGGTCGCGAGAAGCGCGAAGACGCGGTCGGTCACGAACCCGTGAGCGGTGTCGAGGAGGAGCGTCGGCGCGCCCTCACGAAAGCGCACGAAGCCGTTCGTGAGGGTCGCGACCCAGGCATCGGGCCGCTCCGGGTTTCCCGTGAGCGCGAGGAAGCCGATCTCCGAGGCGGGGAGGCCGTTCGACTTGTCCAGAACCGTGACGACACCCTTCCGGTAGATCCCGAGGCCCCGATTCGTGGCGATGTAGACGCTCGGGCCCTCGGCGCGCGGCACGACCCTGAGGTCCGACACATTGTCCGAGGGCAGACCCGACCAGGTGTCGAGCGTGCTGAACGGCGTTTCGGCGAGCCGCACGAGACCGTACGCCCGCACGGCAACCCAGACCGTGCCGTCGCCGAGCCCCGTGGCCAGACCGAACACCTCGCTCGCCTTCGGATCGAGGCCCACGGCCCGCGCGGTGTCGCCGTCGATGCGGGCCAGCCCTCCGCCTCGGGTCCCCACCCAGACGATGGACCGCTCCCCCCGCCTCGTCGCCGCGAGCGAGGTGACGAGGTTCGACGAGAGCCCGCGCGCGACGTCGAAGCGGTCGACGCGCGAGCCCGTCCAGCGGAACACGCCCGTTCCGTATGACCCGAGGAACAGCGACGTCGCGCCGTTCTCCTCCGTCGCGACGAGAGAGTTGAAGGAGGGCTTCACGTTCTCGCCCGTGAGAGGGACGGGCACGCGCACGAAGCGGTCGTTCTCGAGCGCGAAGAGGCCTTCGTCCGAGGCAGCGAGGAGCGTCCGGGTTTCGTTTCCCGGGCGCGGCGCGACGAGGAGCTTCCAGACGCGCCACGCCGGAGACCCTTCGGAAGGCACCGGCACGAAGCGCTCCCCGTCGAGCCGGTAGACGCCACCCGCGTGAAGGCCCGCATAGACGGTGAGCGAGCCGCCCGGACCGGGCGCTTCCGTCACGGTGTTGACGCGGCCGGTCGCGAGGCCCTGGGCCGCGCCGAAGACCTGAGCGGACCCACTCTTCATGCGCACGAGCCCGCCGTTCTGCCGGGCGAACCAGAGGCTTCCGTCGCGCGCCGCGAGGAGGTCGCGCACGTAGTTCGAGCTCGTGGCGTCGGGCATGTCGATCGTGACGAAGCGGCGGCCGTCGTATCGGGCGGCGCCGTTCTGCGTCCCGATCCAGAGGTAGCCCTGCGCGTCCCGCGCCACGGCGTACACGGTGTCGTGCGGAAGGCCGTCGGCCGTCGAGAAGCGCCGGGCCGGCGGGTGTCCCGGCGTCACGGCATCGCCGAGCACGCTCGATGGGCCCGCGCACACCGCCAACACGAGCGCGGCCAGCACGCAATTGGCGAAGGTCAGCCGCGGGCCGGCACGCACCGCGGCATTCTCACCGAAAGAGGGAGGCACGCACGGGCCGGCCGCCTTCAGGGCCCGGGCCGCTCAGCCTTTCGGAAGACTCTCGGGCAGGAAGTCTCCCAGGAACTTCCGTTCCATCCCGTAGCCCCAGCCCGCGCCGTGATCGCTCGTGATCTGCGTGCGCGAGCCTTCGCCGATGGAGTACGGCGGGAAGGCGAGGAGCGAGAGGATCGCGCCGGGACGCAGGTGCTCGCTGGCCCATGTGAGCGGCGAGTCGCCCCGGGCGTCGCGCGCTTCACGGTCTGCGCCGTTTTCGAGGAGGTACTCGATCGTGGCGGCGTCGGCGTAGGCGGCCGCGCGGTGGAGCGGCGTCTCGCCCTTCGTCCGCACGTCCCTCATGAAGGCGCCCGATTCCCGGCCCGGGATCGTCCTCGCGTTCACGTCGGCGCCGTGCGCGACGAGGAGCTTCACGACGTACAGGAAGTACGGCCGGCCGGCTTTCGAGAGGGCGCCGTGGAGCGGGGTCTCGCCGGTTTCCCGCTGCGCGGCCCGCACGTTCGCCCCGTGCGCGATCAGGAAGTCGCAGACCTTCCAGTGGCCGAAGAACGCCGCGTTGCCGAGCTCCTCGTCGAGGTCGATGCTGCCGAGGTCGCCTCCCGCTTCGAGCACCGCCTTCAGCGCCGTGACGTCGTTGTAGTAGACGAACCACTGCATCGGCTTGATCTGTCCTTCGCGCAGGAGGTCCCGCCAGTCCGGAAGCCGCAGGAGCTCGAACACGAGGTCCGTGCGTCCGCGTGCGACGTTATCGAGGAGTTCGGCTGTGCTCACGTGTTGCTCCCTTCCACTTCCCGCTTCCCGAAGTGCGACCGATGCTGTGCGATGGCCCCCGCCGCCGTGAGGAGGAGCCAGACCGCGAACCAGACGACGGGGCCGTGCGTCAGATGCTCCCAGGCGTCGGCGGGCCTGGCGGAGAGCTTCTGGAGATGCCCCGAAACCACGGACACGACCATGAACGCGCCGTACGCCGCGGTCAGGAGCGTGAGCGTGACCCGCTCTAGGAAGCGCGCGAGGAGCGCGCCCAGGAGCGCGGCCGCCGCCAGGATCAGGAAGCGCGTGCCGGGATCGGCGGGCAGGTTGGGCGCGCTCAGGACGAGCGCCGTGAGGCCCACCATGCCGAGGAGCATCACGCCCAGCCGCCAGGCGCCCCACACGAGCGCGGCCGCGAGGAGGCCGGCGGCGACGACACCGACGGGCCGAAGCCACTCGGGATCGGCAGGCAGCAGCTCGACTCTCAGGAGCGCGACGTGCGCGCCGATGAGGAAGGCCGTCAGCACGAGGCCGAACTTGAACGCGCGGTAGCCGCGAAAGCACACGAAGAGCCCCGCGAGCGCGACGATCCAGGGGGTCGCTTCGGCCGAGGTCACGCGTCCTCTCGAGGTGTGTTGGCCTCCGCGAGCGCGGCGAACGCGTCGACGAGGCTCGCGAGCCGCTCCTCGCCGCGCGCACGGGCCGTGCCCAGATCCTCCCCCTCCGGGAGGCTCACCCGCAGCTCGAAGTAGTACTTGATCTTGGGCTCCGTGCCCGAGGGGCGGAGCGTGACGCGCGACCCGCCCTCGAGCTCGTACGCGATCGCGTTCGTCGCGGGCTCGGCGCGCGCGTAGTCCCGGGCGCTCACCACCGAGAGGCCGCCGATCTCCGTGGGCGGCGCCGCGCGAAACGCTTCGAGAATGCCCGCCATTCGCGCGGGTCCGCTGCGGCCGGTGAACGTGACGCTCTTCTGGGCCGAGAGAAAGAGGCCGTGCGCGCGCTGGATCTCCTCGAGCCGGTCCCACACGGTGAGCCCGTGGCTCCGGCACCAGCCCGCGAGATCGGCGAAGACGAGCGCGGAGGAGAGCCCGTCCTTGTCGCGCACGACGTCCCCCGGGCAATAGCCGAGGGCTTCCTCGTATCCGAAGACGAACGTCGCGTCCTCGGTCTCCTCGAGCGCGACGGCGCGGTTCATGATCCATTTGAAGCCGGTCAGCGTCTCCTCGAAGCGGGCGCCGAGGTCCCGCGCGATCACGCCCAGCTGTGCCGAGGACACGATCGTCGCGAGGAGGAGCGGGTTCCTCGGCCGCGGCACCACCTCGGTGAGCCGGTAGTGGCCGAGCAGCACGCCGATCTCATTTCCCGTGAACGCCTTCATGCGGCCCTTCGCATCGCGGGCCACGACGGCGAGGCGGTCGGCGTCGGGATCGTTCGCGAGGATCAGGTCGGCCTTCGTCTCCTCCGCGAGCGCCAGCGCGAGGTCCAGCGCGCCGGGCTCCTCGGGGTTCGGAAAGCGCACGGTGGGGAACGCGCCGTCGGGCTGCTGCTGCGCGGCCACGGGATGCACGTTCGAGAACCCCGCGCGCGAGAGGAGCTCGAGAAGCCACACCCCGCCGACGCCGTGGAGCGCCGTCGTCACGATCGTGAGGTCGCGGCCCTGGCCCGCGTGGAGCTGGAGGCCGGTGACGCGCTCGAGGTAGCGCTCGGCCACACCGGGCACGACGTCGAGCCACAGGCCCCGTTCCCGGGCCGCGGCCTCTTCGAGAAACGGGATCTCGTTGGCCGGGCCCGCGGCGTCGATCTCGCGCGAGATGCCCGCGTCCACGGGCGGCACGATCTGCGCGCCGTTCGTCCAGTACACCTTGTAGCCGTTGTACTCGGGCGGATTGTGGCTGGCGGTGACGACGACGCCGGCCGCGGCGTGAAGCTCCCGCACCGCGAACGCGCCGAGCGGCGTCGGCGCGAGGTCTTCGAAAACGTGCGCGGGAATGCCGTGCCCGGCGAGGACGGAGGCGGCGTCCTTCGCGAAGATCGCGCTGCCGCGGCGTCCGTCGCGGGCCACCACGACGCCCTCTTCGCGAGCCCGGGGGTGCACGGCCAGAAGGTAGCGCGCGAGGCCCGCGGTGGCCTTGCGCACCATCGCGCGGTTCATGCGGTTGGGACCCGCGCCGAGAACGCCGCGGAGCCCCGCCGTGCCGAACTCGAGGCGGGCGCCGAAGCGGTCGAGGAGCGCGGTCTCGTCCTTCGCCTCGAGGAGCGCCGCGACCTCGCGGGCGGTCTCGGGATCGGGGTCTTCCCGCAGCCAGGCTTCGGCGCGGGCGTAGAGATCGTCGGTCATGTGCGGATCTTGCTACAGGCCGCGGGCAGAGCCGATCCTGCTAACGTTCGCCCCATGAGCGAGCTGCGCACGTTGTACGCGGAGATCGAGCCGTTCGACACGGGCTTCCTGAAGGTCTCCGAGCTCCACACCCTCTACTACGAGCAGTCGGGCAACCCGAACGGGAAGAAGATCGTCTTCTTCCACGGCGGCCCCGGCGGCGGGCTGGACGAGAAATACCGCAGGTACTTCGATCCCGAGAAATGGCACGTGGTGCTGTTCGATCAGCGCGGCTGCGGGAAGAGCACGCCGCACGCCGAGCTGCGCGAGAACACGACGTGGCATCTCGTGGCCGACACCGAGCTCCTGCGCGAGAAGCTGGGCATCGACACGTGGTACGTCTTCGGCGGAAGCTGGGGCTCGACGCTCGCGCTCGCGTACGCCGAGACGCATCCCGAGCGCTGCCTCGGGCTCGTGCTGCGCGGCATCTTCACGCTCCGGCGCAAGGAGCTCCACTGGTTCTACCAGGAGGGCGCGAACGCGCTGTTCCCCGACGCGTGGGAGAAGTACCTCGAGCCGATTCCCGCCGTCGAGCGGTTCGACCTGATGAGCGCGTACCACAGGAGGCTCACGAGCGAGGACCGCGAGGTGCGCATGAACGCCGCGCGCGCCTGGAGCGTGTGGGAGGGCTCGACCTCGAAGCTCCACTTCGATCCGGCATTCGCCGACCGTTACGGCGCCGACGAGTTCGCGGAGGCCTTCGCCCGCATCGAGTGCCACTACTTCGTGAACGGCGCGTGGCTGCGCTCTGACGATCAGCTCCTCGAGGACGTCTCGAAGATCGCGCACCTGCCCGTCACCATCGTGCAGGGCCGCTACGACGTCGTCTGCCCGGCCATGAGCGCGTGGGATCTCCACAAGAGGTGGCCCGGCTCCAAGCTCGTGATCGTGCCCGACGCCGGGCACAGCATGACCGAGCCCGGCATTCTCTCGGCGCTCGTGCAGGCGACCGACGACATGGGGGCTTGAGCGCCGGCTACTCTTCGGTGGTCTTCACGAGCCGCAGGTGATTTCCCGTGCGGGGGCGCGACGCTCCGTCCCCGCCGCGCGACATGCGCACGGGCGAAGGCGACGCCGCCGCAGGCGCCGCGGGCACGCCCGCCCGCCGCAGGATCTTGCGGCCGCCGGTGGGCTCTCCGAACTGGTTCGTGCCGGTCTCGTCCTTGATGGCCGCGACCACTTGACCTTTCAGGTCGCTCCAGAAGAGCTCGCCCTTGCGCGGCGGGCGGACCTCACCGGTCCACTCGTAGCCCGGGGGCGGCGGCCCGAGCTCTTCCTCGGGCGGACCCACGCGCATGCTGATGGCGAAGGGACCTTCGGGCTGGAGGAGGCCGATGACGAGAAGCTCCTGGCCCTTGCGATAGACGGCGGCGTCGACTTTCGCGAAGCCTTCGGGGATCTCGGGTTCGTCCATGGACGAGGCGAGTTTATCTCTAGAATCGCCCGGTTTCCGAGGAGGACGAGATGGCGGAAGCGGTCGAGATTCCCGAAGCGAAGGACCCGTTCGAGCGGCAGGTGGCGCTCACGATCGCCGTCCTGGCCGTGGTGCTCTCCGTGGTCTCGACCGTGGGCGACAACGCCAAGGGGGAGGCGCTCCTCGCGGCCACGAAGGCCTCCAACCAATGGGCGTACTACCAGGCCAAGAGCATCAAGGAGCACTCCTACGATCTCGCGGGAGAGCTCCTCGGGGCCGTCGGCTCCTCCCTCGATCCGGCGGCCCGGGAAGCCCTTGCGAAGAAATACGGCGACGAGGTCGCCCGCTACGAACGCGAGAAGAACGAGATCCGGGCGAAGGCCGAGGAGCAGGAGAAGGAGATCGTGAGGAACGGCCTCGTGAACGATCGCTGCGACCTGGCCGGGGTTCTCCTCCAGGTCGCCATCGTGGTCGGGTCCATCGCGATCCTCGTGCGCTGGAAGGCCCTCTGGGGAGCGAGCGCCGTCCTGGGTGTGGCCGGCGTCGTCACGTTCGCGACGGTCTTCCTCATGAAGTGAGGAAGAGGGGCGCGGCTACCTCACGAGCTCGTCCCAGGCGGCCTTTCCCACCCCGGCGAGCACCTTCTCGGTGACCTCGGTGGGCTTGCCGGAGTTCTTCACGAACGCCGCGATCACGAGGTGACCCTTGCCACCGGGGAGCGTCACGATGCCCACGTCGTTCGTCGCGACCCCGCGGTGAGAGCCGGTCTTGTCGCCCACGACCGTGCCTTTGGGGAGGAGCGCCCGCAGCCTTCGTCCCCCGGTCTCGTTGGCGCGGAGCGTCGCGAGCAGCCACTGCCGGTTCGCGTCGTTCAGGAGATCGCCCTTCACGAGCCGCGTCAGGAGCGTTGCCAGCGCGTCGGGGGTCGCCGTGTTCCTCTCGTCGAAGCCGAACGCCGCGTTCGCTTTCGCGCGCTCGGCCTGGGGCACCTTCGCGATCCTCGCGTCGATGCACGCGGGATCGCAGAGGCCGTCCGCAGGGGCGGGGCCGGCACCGCTCGACAGGAGGAAGACGTCGAGCTCCGCCAGGGAGATGTCGACGTCGAGAATCGAGAGGCCCTTCAGGATCTTCGTCACGGCCGCGGGTCCGCCGAGCTTCGCGATGAAGAGGTCGGCCGCCGTGTTGTCGCTCTCGACGAGCATGCGCCGCACGACGTCGCGCACCGGGAGCTTCATCCCCGGTTTCCAGTCCCTCTCGATCGAGCCCACGGGGCGCACGAATCCCCGCGGGATCTCGAGGCTCTCGTCGAGATCGAGCTTCCCGGCCTCCACCTCGTGGAGCACGGCCACCGCGATGGGGAGCTTGAAGACGCTGGCCATGGGAAACCGGCCACGGGCGTTCATCTCCCACGTGCGCCCCGACTCCACGTGGCGCACCACGACGCCGAGGGTGCCGCCCGATTCGAGCGCGAGCTCGGCGAGCCGGGTGTCGAGAGCGCCGGCGGCCCAGGCCGGAGACGATGCGAGAAGCCAGCAGGCGAGCGTGAGAGGACGGCGAAGCGTCACGGGAACCTCCATTTGCGGAACGGCGTTCCGCGCTTTCTGTGTGCCGGGCCGTTTGCACGCCGGGTGCCAGGAGAAGCGCCGGGGGGAGCGGTCCGATGATCTCTGTTCCGGAGATTCCAGCTCCGTTTCAGAGAATCAGGTTTGCGGAAAGCCGGGCGCCCGTTTCACGTTCTGGGCCTGCCACAGATGACGCCTCTCGTGAGCGGCCAGGATGAGGAGGCCCGCCCCGACGGTGAACGTGACGAGCGGAACGAACGGGTTCGGGAAGTGGACGGAGTTGAGGTCCAGCTCGCTCGCGAGAGGCAGCAGGTTGCGGATCTCGTGGTTGGCCTGGAAGTACGCGTCGACGGCCGCCCGGGGGCCGCGGGCGAGCGGCGGGACGATCTTCTTCGGAGCCGGCATCTTCCACTTCGGGGGAGGCTCGAGCGTTCCGATGAACAAGCGTTCGTAGAACTTCGGGGAGAGGCCGGAGAACGGACGGGCACCCTTGGCCCTCGCCTTCTCCATCGCCTTCGTCATCGGGCCCGCGTACTCGTGGCTCGCGATGGCGAGGTGGTCGAGGCAGTGCGCGATGCTCCAGGAGCCGGGCTTGGGCTGGAACGCGAGCTGCCTGTCCGAGAGGCCGGCGACGAGGCTCTCGGCGGCCCGGCCCGAGGTCGCGTACGCGTCCCGGATCTTCCGGAGGTCCTCGGGGAGCGAGATCGAGCGTGCCATTCGTCTAGAGCGCTGCCGGCCCGAAGGGCTGCGGGACGAGGTTCTCCCCGGCCATCAGAGCCCTGCCGGCTTGAACAGCTTCGTGCGGTAGTGGCGAAGCTCGTCCAGGCTCTCGCGGATGTCGGAGAGAGCGGTGTGATCCTCACGGGTCTTGATGAAGCCCTGCTCGCCCGGGTACCAGGCCTTGTGCAGGATCTTCAGCGTCGTGACGTCGAGGAGCCGGTAGTGGAGGTACCTCTCGAAGCCCGGCATGTGGCGCGCGAGGAACCCGCGATCCACGTACACGGAGCTGCCCGCGAGGATCGCCTCGCCGGGTCCCGAGAAGCGCGAGACGAGCGCGAGCGCGTCGCGCTCCACCTCGGCCAGCGCATGCGGCGACTTGCGCACCCTCTCGAGGAGCCCGTTTCGCGTGTGCATGTCGCGCACGACCGGGACCATGCGCGAGAGAACGTCCTCGGGCTGCCAGATGGCCCGTTCCATCTCGGCCTTGGGACGGAGGTCCGGACCCGTGACGATGATCCCGATCTCGATGATGGCGCACGTCGTGGTGTCGAGACCGGTCATCTCGAGGTCCAGCCAGACGAAGCAGGGCTCGTTGGCGCTCATAGAGCGTGGATGTTACTTGCCTCGGCCCGTTCCCACGGAGAGACTCGGCGTTCTGGTGAGAGCTTCCACGGTCCTCTTGGCGGCGGTCATCAACGCGGCGCCCTTCGCTGCCGAGGCGCAGGCCCGTCAGGCCGCATCTCCGGCGGCCGAGGCGGGGCTTCCCGAGCTCCACGTGGTGCGGCGCGTGAGCCTGGGTCCCACGTATTCCTGCCGGCCCCCTGCGGACTTCGCTCGCGGCTACGCCGGCACGGCTCTCTTCCTCTCCGACGCCTCGCGGAGCCGCAACGCCCCCGAGCTCCTGTTCGACGGCGCCTGCGGAAGCCTGGACACGTTCTCCGCGAACCTCACGGGAGACGACTTCTCTCTCATCGCCGACCTCGGGCCGAACGTCCCCATCGAGGAGGTCAGCGCCCACCGCGCGCTCAACTGGCGATCCCTTGCGACCGCGGAGTCGTTCTCGCGGTTCGTCTCGGAGATCCCCGTCGTCGAGGGGCACACCTACGCGGTCGTCCTCAACTCGCAGGAGCGGCGGGGTCTCTTCGTCCTCACCGTGAACCGCTGGGTGCCCAACGTGCGCGTGGACCTCTCCTACGCCGTGAAGCACTACCAGCTCCTGCGCACGCCCTCGGCCTTCGCTCCGGGCTTCAGCTGGGAGAACGGCAACGCCTCGCGGGGCGTGGATCCCCTCGTACGCGTGGAGGGCGAGTTCCTCGTCGTCGAGAAGGAGGTCCTCCTGAACGCGCCCGTCTCGGCCGTCTGGCGCGCCTTCACGGTGTCGAGCGAAGCCCAGTGGCTCGCCCCCTCGATGGAGGTCGAGGCCCGGCCCGGCGGAAGGTGGGGCTCGCGAGCGCCAGGAGCTTCGGCTCCGCCCGTGCCGGGCTCCGCACCCGTCCTCCTGGGCGGGGGAAAGCCGCGCAAGGAGCCCGGGAAGTCCGAACGGACCGCCCCGGGCAGTCCCACGGGACTGTCCGGGCGCGTGCTGTCCCTCGTTCCGCTCGAGCAGATCTCGGTGACGGGAGAGATCGAAGGCTCCTGGGTGACGTGGCGCCTCTTTCCGCTCGAGGGCGGCAAGACGCGCGTCGTCTACACGGGCACCGGCTCGTCCGCGGAGTGGAAGAAGGGCTACCGGAAAGTCGTCGACGAGCTCGACGCACCGCTCGCCAGACTGCGCGCCCGGTTTCCGGCCCAGCGGTGAGTGAAGGGTTGAAGGACGGCCTCGCCGTTCGGGCGCTGCGGGCGCTCGCCCTCGCGGGGCTCGCGAGCTCGGTGTTCCTGGGCCCCGTTGCCCACGGCGCGGTGCTGCCGGCCGGCCTGTTGCCGCTCCTCGCTCTCGTCTTCACCTCGGCCGCGGTGGCGGTGGCGGTGACGCCGTTGCCGGCAAGGAGCAGTCCCGTGTGGCCGCTCGTCCTCGGCCCGGCCGCGCTCGCGGGCCTCGGGCTGCTCACGCTCGTCCCGCTCCCCTTGGCGGTCGTGAAGGTGCTGAGCCCCGTCGCGGCCTCCCTTCAGAAGGATGCCGCGGAGGTCCTCACGGCGTTCGAAGCGACGCCGACCGTCACCTACCGGCTGTCGATCGCGCCCGCCGAGACCGGGACCGTGGTGCTCCTCGCGCTCGGCCTCTCGTTCGCCGCGCTCGCGAGCGCTCTCCTCTCGAGGTCGAGGGCCGCGCGCCGGATCCTCGTGCTGTCGGTCCTCGGCTCCGCGCTGGCGCAGGTCGTCATCGCGCTCGCCGGGGAAACCCCGCGGCCGGCGCGCCTCCACGGCTCCTTCGTGAACCCCAACAACTTCGCGGGCTTTCTCCAGCTCGGCATGGGCGTCGCGTCGGGACTCGTGTGGCTCGCCTCGCGGAGGGGCCGCACCCTCGAGCGGCGCGTTCTGTACACCGTGCTCGCGGCGCTTCCGTGGGGCGCCCTGGCGGCGGGCATCGGGCTCTCCCGTTCGCGGGGCGGGTTCCTCGGCGCGGCCGCGGGGCTCGCCGTCGCTCTGGCCCTGGCCATCTGGAAGCTGCGGAGGGGTGAAGGCAGGTTGCGCGCGGCGGCGGGGACCGCCGGGGCCGTGGCTCTGTCGCTGGCGTTGGTCTTCGCCGCTTCGGTCACGGGTGCCGTGCCGCTCGCGCGCTTCCTCGAGAGCGACAGCGATCTCCTCGCGGCCGACGGGCGCGTGCTCCTCTGGAAGGCCTCTTTCGCCGCGTTCCTCGATTCACCCGTTCTCGGGCTCGGGCTGGGGGCGTTTCGCGAGGCCTTCCGGGCCCACCAGCCCCGCGGGATCCAGGGGCTCGTGGAGCAGGCCCACTCGGAGCCGCTCCAGATGCTCGTGACGGGCGGCCTCGTGGGGGCCGCGCTCTCCGCCGCGCTCCTCGGGCTCGTCGTCTCGGGGCTGCTGCGGCTCCTGGCCGCAGAGCGGCACCGCGAGGAGAGCGCGCTCCTCGTGGGCAGCGCCGCGGCCCTCGCCGCGCTCCTCGGTCACGGGCTCTTCGAGTTCAACTTCTCGATTCCGGCCATCCCGCTCGCGCTCTCCGTGCTGCTCGGGGCGGCCCTCGCGTCGGGCGAGAGCGAAACCGTCACGGGCCCGCCGGCCAGCACGCGAACGCGCACCGAACGGCTGCCCTGACGGGCGGGCAGATCCACGCGGAGCCGTGAAGCTCCCGCGGGAACGACACGCGCTCCGCTGCGTCCCGTTCCCTCCCCCCACGCGACGAGAGAGTCCACGGCCGCGTCGAGCTGGAACGGGATGCGCTCGGCG
>JAEUQS010000624.1 GCA_016789625.1 Acidobacteriota bacterium
ACACCGGGGGACCCACGAAGATCGTCGAGCCCGCGCTTCCCGGGACCGATCCCCGCCCGGGCGGAAGCCCGCTCAGCCTCCCCGTGAACCCGCCGCGGCCGGAGCCCACGCCCGCGGTCTCCGCGCTCGAGGCCGCGGAGCAGCAGTGGCGCTCGCGGGCCGACGCGGCGCGCGCCGACCTCGCCGCCGCGGAGGCCGAGCTGGCGCGCGTGGAAGCCTCCATGGATGGCGGGGCTGGAATGGGGATCTCGGCGAGCGACCAGCAGGCCGCGCAGATCCGTCAGAACCGCACGGCGAGCGCGCGGAACCGCGTCGAGAGCGCCCGCGCCCGGCTGGACGGCCTGGCCGAGGAATGTCGCCGCTCCGCGGGCTGCGCTCCTGGCTGGGTGCGTTGAGCACGCCTTCTTCTGCCGCCGGGAGGTAACCTAGCGGCCTGGCGGAACGTCCATCCGCCCTGGGGTCAATCGAAGATGAAGCTGCGCCGCATCGTGTCCGTCGTGTTCCTCGTGTCGGGCATTGCCTCGGCCGAGAGTCCGCGCCCGGTCGCCTCGCATCCGCCCACGGGAGCGTCACAGGGCGGCGCGCGGGGCGCCGTCATCCTGCCGGGGGGCTCGCCGGTGAAGTCGCGCATCTCGTTCACCAACGAGGTTTCGCGAATCCTCCAGGACCGCTGCCAGACCTGCCATCGCGCCGGCGGCATCGCGCCGTTCCCGCTCGTGACCTACGAGGACGCCTTCAACTTCCGCGACGCGATCCGCTACATGGTCGAGACGAGGCAGATGCCGCCGTTCAAGCAGAGCAAGGCCTGCCAGTCGATGAAGGACGATCCCAGCCTCTCGGCCAAAGAGATCGAGACGATCGGACGCTGGGTCTCGAACGGCGCGCCCGAGGGCAACCCGGCCGAGATGCCGCCCGCGAAGTCGTTCCCCGACATCTGGACGGCGGGCACCCCCGACCTGCCGCTCGCGATGCCCCAGCCCTTCACGCCCGACTTTTCGAACGGTGACGTCTACCGCTGCTTCGTGATGCCCACGAGCACCACGGAGGACAAGTGGGTCACGAAGGTCGAAGTGCTGCCGGGTGCCCGCGCGATGGTCCACCACGTGCTCCTCTACCTCGACACGACGAGCGCCGCCGAAGAGCTCGACGCGCGCGACCCGGGCCCGGGTTACGCCTGCTTCGGAGGGCCCGGCTTCACGCTCACGGGGGGTCTCGGGGGCTGGGCTCCGGGCAACAAGCCCATGGAGCTGCCGAACGGCCTCGGTATGAGCCTCCCGAAGGCGGCCAAGGTCGTCATGCAGGTCCACTACAGCGCGCGGGGCGGCATCCTCGAGCCCGACGTCACGCAGGTGGGGATCACCTACGCGCGGGAACCGATCCAGAGGGAGTACCGGGCTCTGCCGATCGTGAACCAGACGTTTCGCATCCCGGCGGGCGAGTCGAACTTCCTCGTCACCCAGAGCGTGCCGTTCGTGCCCGCCTCGATCACTCTCTACTCCATCACGCCGCACATGCATCTCACCGGCAAGGCGATGCAGGTCGAGGCCACGCTGCCCGGGGGCGCGAAGGTGTGTCTGAGCAACGTGCCCGCGTGGGACTTCCGCTGGCAGGGAACGTACTTCTACGAAACGCCGCTCCAGCTGCCCATAGGCTTCGGGCTCTCGCTCAAGGCCTGGTACGACAACTCCACGGGCAACCCCAACAACCCCCACTCGCCGCCCCGCGACCTCACGTGGGGGGAGGAGACCGGCGATGAGATGTGCATCGCGTTCCTGGGCTTCACGCTCGGCGGACCGGTGACGGCAGCCTCCGCAGACGCGGACCTCGCGGTCGTCGAGCCGCCCGTTCCGTCGAAGGCGAAGGACTGGGCCGATCTCGCGGGTCAGCGCGAGTAGAGGTCGATCACTCGCTCGATGGCGCGGCGGCAGACGGGACAGAACCCCACGCGGTCGCGCGTGAACATGATGCAGTCGGCCGAGGAGCGGTAGAGGCCCTTGGCTTCGTACGCCGCTCCTTCGAACGCGCCCACCTTGCCGGCGTTCGGCATCGAGGCGAGGAACTTCTCCTCCCATTCGCGCTGCTTGGTGAAGAGGGCGTCGATCTCCGAAGGCGGCGCGCCGGCCGCGAGGCGCTTGCGGCGCTCGGCCTGGTACGCCCGGGCCTCCTTCTCGTAGGCCTCCTTCTCCCAGGGCGTGGGAATCGCCGTGCCGGTCTTCACGAGGTCTTTCCATTTCAGGCTCTTCGCGTCCGCGTGGGCCGTGACGTTGGGCTCCCACGGCTCCGGCAGCTCGGCGGCGCCGGTTTCATAGGCCACGTCCGACGTGTAGTACTCGTCGGCCAGCCCGGCGAAGTGGTGGCCGAACTCGTGCACGAAGACGTAGTCGGCAAAGGCCGTGTCGGCCGAGCACGTGGCCTGATAGCCGTAGATGCCGCCGCCGCCGTACTGCGCGTCGTTTACGAGGATCTCGAGGAACTCGTACGGCGCGGCGGACGCGGCGTCGCGCAGCGCCACGTCGTCGTACGTGAGCACGTAACGCTCCGAGCCGAAGATGTTGTACTGAACCGAGAGCGGCGTGCGGCGGTGGATGCCGCTCTGCGGACGGTGGACTCCGCTCTCGTCGCAGGGCAGCTCGAGGAGGCGCACGTTGAAGTCGCTCCTGCGGCTCTTGAACGGCTCCTCGGCGAAGAGCGCGGCGAGGAGGCGATCGGCGTCCTTCCGGAGCTTGGGCATCTCCTTGGCGGTGTAGCCCTCGCCGATCACGAGGAGATCGACCTTGGCGCTCGCCGGGCCGCTCTCGAGAAGCGTCACGACCTTTCCCCGGGGGCCGAGCGGCGCTCGGTTCACGTCGGGGGACGACGGGTCCACCGAGGTCGTGAAGATCTCGCGGAAGAGGTTCTTCGCGTCGCGCTTTCGGAGCGTGATCTGCACCGGCGCCTTGGGCCAGGGAAAGCGCAGCGACTCCGAGAGCGTCATCGTGCGCGTCCGCGCCTCGCCCGTGGATTCCCACTCGCCGTAGAGCGACGCGTAGCCGCGCGAGTAGAGCGGCGCGTTCGTCGCGAGGTCGCGCACCTCGAAGAAGTACTTCCCGAGGTTCGAGTCGTCGAGGAGCCGCGTGCGGCTGCCCGCCCAGGGGCCGTCGTCCACGACCTTCGAGAGGGAGATCGTCTCGCTCGCCGTGCCGCCCGTGTGCGCAAGGTCGACGCGCATCGTGCGGCTCGTGAAGCGCGCGTCGAAGCCGGTGGGCTGGGCGAGAGCGGAAACGGCGAGGAACGGGAGGACGGCGAAGGCGGCGCGGAACGCGTTCATGGCTGCCGAGAATACGTCGTGGCGGTCCTGTGGCTCCGCCCGTTCCGGGCTGCGCACCGTGCTACGTTTCCCGCCCGAAGGAGATCCGATGCAGAGCAAGTCCGCGAGCTCCCTGCCGGAGTTCACGCTGAAGGCCGTCCTGGCGGGCGTGGTCCTGGGGGTCGTCTTCGGCGCCGCCAACGCCTACATCGGGCTCCGCGTCGGCCTCACCGTAGCGGCATCGATTCCCGCGGCCGTGCTCACGGTGGCGCTCTTCAAGATCTTCCGCGTGAAGGGCTCGATCCTCGAGGCCAACATGTCGCAGACGATCGGCTCTGCGTCCACGTCGCTGGCCTCGGGTACGATCTTCACCATCCCCGCGCTCTTCCTCTGGGGCATGGCGCCGCCGTATCTCCAGGTCGTCGCGCTCTGCTTCCTGGGCGCGCTCCTCGGCCTCTCCGCGATGATTCCGCTCCGCCGTCTCCTCATCGTGGAGTCCGACAAGGAGCTGCCGTACCCGGAGGGCACCGCGTGCGCGGAAGTGCTGCGTGCGACCTCGGGCGGCACGTCGGACGGCGTCTACATCTTCTATGGCATGGGCGTCGGGGCGCTCGTGAAGCTCCTCGTCTCGCTCGCGTTCCTCGTGCCGAGCGACGTGAGCGTGTCGCTCAACCGCTTCCTTCCGAACGGG
>JAEUQS010000642.1 GCA_016789625.1 Acidobacteriota bacterium
GGCCACGAAGTACCTGGCCGGCTCCGACGAGGAGCGCGTGAAGGACCTCAACGACGCGTTCCGGGATCCCGCCATCGACGCCGTGTGGTGCCTGCGCGGCGGCTACGGCTCGCCGCGCATCCTGCCGTTCATCGACTACGAGGCCGTGCGCAGGAACCCCAAGCCGTTCATCGGCTACAGCGACATCACGGCCCCGCTCAACGCGCTTCACCGCCTCACCGGGCTCGTCACGTTCCACGGCCCGAACGCGTCGGAGAACCTGTCGCCCTACTCGCTCCGCGAGCTCAAGAAGGTCCTCTACGCGCCCGAGGCCGCGGGCGTCATCGCCCAGGCCGATCCGTTCACGCCCGTGGAGGGGCAGGTCGACAAGGAGAACCGGCTGCGCCGGATCGCGCCCGGCAAGGTGCGCGGCCCCCTCGTGGGCGGGAACATCTCCGTGCTCTCGACGCTCATCGGCACGCCGTTCGAGCCCGAATGGAAGGGCCGCATCCTGTTCCTCGAGGAGATCGGCGAGGAACCCTACCGCATCGACCGCTACCTCACGCAGTTCGTCCTCACGGGAAAGCTCTCTCAGTGCGCGGGGATCGTGGCCGGCAAGTTCAAGGACTGCGGGCTCCGCGAGGGGAACTCGTCGATGTCGGGCTCCTGGACGTGGCAGCAGGTCGTCGCCGACCGGCTCGGCAACCTGGGAATCCCGCTCCTCGTGGGTCTTTCGTTCGGTCACGTCACCGACAAAGCCACCCTTCCGCTCGGCGTGATGGCCGAGCTCGACGTCGCGGCCGGCACGCTCGCTCTTCTCGGGCCGGCCGTCCGCTAGGTCGCTGCTGCGCTGTGGCCGATCCCGCTTCCCGCAGCGGCCGTCACTATTTCGACGCCGACATCCTGGAGTTCGCCGCCCGCGTCCACGCGCCGCACGACACCGCGCTCGCGCGGGCGTTCGACGCGCCCGCGGCGCACGGGCTGCCCGCCATCCAGCTCGCGGCCTCAGAAGCCCGCGCGGTCGAGCTCTTCCTGAGGCTCGCCGGCGCCCGCAAGGTCATCGAGCTGGGCACGCTCGCCGGCTACTCGGCCCTTCGCATCGCGCGCGCGCTGCCTCTGGACGGCCTCCTCGTCACCGTGGAGGCCAGCGACACGCACGCGGACATCGCCGAGGCGAACCTCGCGGCGGCAGCCCTCGTCGTCGCCGTGCGGGTCGCGAGAGGCAAGGCTCTCGACGTGCTCCCCACGCTCGAGGCGGAGGGGCCCTGGGACGCGATCTTCATCGACGCGGACAAGGGCAACTACGACCGCTACGGGCGCTGGGCGGCGCAGAACCTCCGGCCGGGCGGCCTCCTCCTCGCCGACAACGTCTACCTCTTCGGCCGGCTCCTCGAGGACTCCGCCGAGGCCGAGGCGATGCGCCGCTTCCACGAGGAGAGCGCCGCCGCGTTCGACACCGTGTGCCTGCCCACTCCCGACGGGCTCCTGCTGGGGCTCCGGAGGTGAGGCTCGCGAAGACCGCGCTCTTCGCGATCGGGTTTCTCCTGGCGTTGTCTGCGCCGTCGGTGTTCGCGGCCACGGACGTCACCGGTCCCCAGCCCCTCATCCTGAACCAGGGCTGGGAGGCCGCGGACGGCGATCCCGCCGACGGAGTCGCCGGCCTCTCGGCCCTGCGGTTCTCACCCATCGATCCGCTCACGGGCCCCGGACCCCGTGGAACCGTCCGCTGGTACCGCATCCGGCTGGATCTCTCGCGCTTCCGGGGGGAGCCCGTCGGCTTCGCGGTGCTCGGCCTGCGCGACGTGGACGAGACGTTCCTCGAAGGTGTGCGGATCGGCGGCCTCGGATCGTTTCCGCCCAACGTCGAGAGCGCGCACCTCCTCTCGCGGCTCTATCCGCTGCCGGCCTCCCTCACGGCCCAGCCCGGCGAGAAGACCCTCGTGATCCGGGTGTGGCACGGACAGCGGGGCGGAACGATCTTCCGCTTCGCGCCGCGGATCGAGCGCCTGAGCGTGCTCTACGCCTGGCGCTCCCGCATCGACCAGGGCGTGACGTTCTTCGCCGGGATCGCGCTCGCCATCGCGATCGTCCTCGCGCTCTTCGCGCTCCACGCGCGGCGGCTGGAATTCCCGCTGTTCGCCGCGTTCGCGCTCTTCCTCGCGCTCTACGCGGCCACGCTGCATTCCGGCTTCGCAACGTCGGGCCTGCCGCGCTCCACGGCTTTCCGGCTGGGGGTCTTTGCCGGAGCCGGGCTCCTCGCGGTTTACCTGCCGGCGCTCTGCATGCTCGTGCGCATCGACCCGCCCCGTCGCTATTGGGCCTTCGGGGCGTTCTCGCTGGGAATCGGCCTCCTCGCCGTGGTGGCGCCCGACCCCGAGCTTCTCGTGATCCCCCTCCGTGGACAGCTGGCGATCTTTCTCTACTCCCTCATCGACATCTTCGTGTTCGCGCTGCTCTGGGCCGCCGTGCGCGGACGCCGCCGGGCGGTCCTCGCGTCGGTGGGGCACGTCGTGTTCGCGGCCGGGGCGATCATCCTCGCCGACGTCGGGCCCCTCTTCGGAGGCGTGTCGGTCTCGAATCCGCGCTGGGGCATCCTGCTCCTCGTCACGGGCTTCTTCATCCTGGCGATGACGTTCCTCGCGGCCATGTCGGACCAGATGGGCCGGTTCCGCGTCGCGGCGCTCACCGATCCCGCGACGCGGCTCTGGAACCGGGCCGCTCTCTTCGAGGAGATCGCCGAGAAGGCCGACGCGCGGAGGCGCGGGCGCGGCGAATCGTTCGGGCTCGTGCTCCTCGACCTCGACCGCTTCAAGGAGTGGAACGACCGCCACGGGCACCTCGCGGGCGACAAGCTCCTCGTGCACGTCGCGCGCGCCCTGCAGGACGCGTCACGGCCGGGAGACCTCGTCTCGCGCTACGGAGGCGACGAGTTCGCCGTGATCATCGAGGACGTCGGAATCGAGACGGCCCGGCTCGTGGCCGAGCGCTTCCACAAGTCGGTGAACACGGCGATCGCCAACGAAACATCCGACACGGTCGTCTCCGCTTCGGCGGGGGTCTCCGTGTTCCGGCCCGAGCGGCATGGCTCCGCGAGCGCGCTCTTCCAGGATGCCGACCGGGCGCTCTACAAGGCGAAGGGCGAGGGCCGGAACCGGGTGGCCGAGTACTCGGGCGAGCTCTCGCCCAGCGCGGCGACACCCGGCCGGGACTCCAACCCGTTCCTCGCCAAGCTCACCAAGGGGAGCGGCTTCTTTTCCAAGGAAGGCTGACGCGCTCGTTCACGGCGCCGCACGGAAAGGGTTAGGCGGCCCCCTCGGCGACTCTCGCTGTCGAGCCTGTAAACCCTTTGTTTGTAATGAGATCGATCAGCTTCACGGGCATGGCAGGGGCTTTGCGATCAGGGCCTCTGCCGGGGAAGCCCCAGCCGGTCAGATGAACTCGGGGCAATATGGAGGAATACATGAAGAAGGTTCTTTCCGCTCTCGTTGCCGTCACGGTTCTCTCCCTCGGCGCTGCTTTCGCTGAGGAGAAGAAGGCCGAGGCCCCTGCCGCCGCCGCCCCCGCCAAGGTCGACAAGAAGGTCGAGAAGAAGGGCGAGAAGAAGGAAGAGGCCAAGCCCGCGACCGACGCCGCCGCGAAGCCGGCCGAGGCTGCCAAGCCCGCCGCCGACGCCGCGAAGCCGGCTGAGGCCGCCAAGCCCGCTGCCGACGCCAAGAAGACGGCCGACGCCAAGAAGAACTAAGTACCTCGAAAACAAAACGAGCTTCGAAAGCCCCGGCATCGCCGGGGCTCTTTTTTTTCCGGGAAACCCAGTTATGGGTTTCCCTCACCCATCCGCTCCGCTCGCTTCGCTCGCCTTTCTTGATCCTGGGGGTTTCTCGGCCGCTCTACTTCACCGCAAAGGTCGCCGCGCTCTGGCCCTCGAGGCCCGATCTTTCGTCACGCACCGTGGCGAGGAGCGTGTAGGT
>JAEUQS010000647.1 GCA_016789625.1 Acidobacteriota bacterium
GCCCGGAGCAGACAGTTGTGCGTGTCGTTCGGCGCGCACGTGAACGTGAACGTCGAGTCGTACTTCCACAGGTCCCGGTAGACCTTCTCCCAGCCGCGATCGGGATAGACGGCCAGCGGGTTCGACACGACGTCGAGCCCCCAGGCGCGCGTGGCCGACGCCACGAACGCTCCGAAGCCGGCGGTCCCGGCCGCGGTCCGGACATTTCGGCGGCTGATGTCGCGAGGCTTCATGCTCCCCCCTTGCCCTTTCGCAGGAATGTGACGAGGTCCTCGATCTCCTGGTCCGAGAGCGACGGCCGCACCGTCGACGGCAGGCCGAAGCCCTCCATCGTCGTGCCCCGGCGTCCGCGGCGGATGGTCTCGAAGAGGTAGGTGTCCGTGGCGTTCTCGAGGAGCACGGGGTTCGCGAGCGCGGTCCCCTCTTTGCCCTCGCCGTTCGGTCCGTGACAGCTCGCGCAATACGCGGCGTAGAGACGCGTGCCCGTCGCGGCGTTGCCCTGTGCCCAGCGGGCCGGTTTCGGGTCCGGAGCCTGGGCGACGTTTCCGCCGAGAGTCCTCACGTAGGCGGCGACGGCCAGAACCTCCGCGGGCCGGAGGCCGCCGTCCTTCAGTCCCCAGGCGGGCATCCTCCGCCCGGACCGGCCTTTCCTCACCGTCTCGAGGATGAGGGCGTCGGGCGCGAGCTCGAGGAAGTCGCGGTTCGCGATCGCCGGGAAGGCGGGCAGTCCCGGGTAGCGCATGCCCTGGCCCTCGGCGCCGTGGCAGGCCGAGCAGAACGAGCCGTACAGCGTGGCGCCGTCGGTCGCGAACTCCCTCTCGCCGAACCGCTCGGCCCGGATGCGGTCCTTCGGCCAGTAGGCCTCCGGGAACGGACTGTGCCGGAGCGACAGCATGTACCTCACGAGGTGGCCGATCTCCTCCTCGGAGAGGCCGAGCATCGGCATGGCCGAGCCGGGCACGATCGCGGCCGGAGAGCGGAAGTGCTCGCCGAGCCAGCCCGCGAGGTCTTTCCGTCCCGGGACGTGCGTGAAGTCGATGCGGCCGGGATCCTTGGCGCCCTCACGCGTCAGATCGGGACCGTCGTCGCCTCCGACGCCCGCCACCTTGTGGCAGCCGCGGCAGCCCAGGGAGTGGAAGAGCGCCTTGCCCTCGACGAGGCCCGGCGCGCCCACCCGCGAGCGGAGCAGCACGTCGAGCGCCGCGAGGTCCGCGGCGGGAATGGCGCCGAACGACTGTTTCCAGACGGCTCCGTCCTTCGTCAGATGCTTCGCATACCAGTCCGCGGCGAAGCCCGAAAGGCCGGCCCTCGAGAGGTCGGGGCCTTCCATGCCGCCCCCGGCGGGGCGCAGCGTTCCGCCGCGGCCCTCGAGCTTGTGGCAGGCGAGACAGTCCAGCCTCTCGAACGCGGCCCTGCCGCCCCGCAGCGCGGCGAGGCTGGGCACCGCGAGATGGGTGTGACAGCTGCCGCAGCCGGCATCGGCGTAGCGGCGCGGCACCATGGGCTCGGGCCAGAAGTGCACGTCGCCGTGCGCGTCGGCCTTGTCCGTGGCGCGGCCCTGGCCGCCGTGACACACGATGCAGCCGAAGTCGGCGGGCTCGTGGCCGACTTTCGGGTGGGCCGCGGCCATCTTCCCGCCTGTGAGGCCGGTCTCGCCCGGCGCCATGCCCACGTGGCACGAGACGCAGCGGTCGGCCACGCGGAGCTGAGGCACGACGATCTGCCGGAGCCTCACGTCCAGCGGGCCGTCCGCGCTCCTCAGGCCGCGCTGGATCTGCCGCCATTCGCGGAACACGTTCTCCTGGGCCGCGGCCACGACGAGGAAGCCCAGCGTCAGGAGGCTCGCGACGAGGAGGAGGAGCTTGTTCTTCTGCACGTCAGGCTCCTCAGTGCACCGGCCAGTCGGCCGGAGACCAGTAGAAGCTCCAGTTGGGACCCCGGAAGTACGACCCGACGAGCGTGAGGAGCGCGAAGCCGCAGAGGAAGCACGTGAAGAGCCCGAGCGCGCCCGCGCGGGTGGAGCCGTACTTCTTCACGAGGTAGATGGAGTACGCGGCGTAGATGAACGTGAGCACCGTGCCCGGGTTGACCAGCGTGACGACGAGCTGCGGGATCTTCGGGAACCACTCGCGCAGCCAGCCGTAGCGGATCGCGATGCCGTCCACGAGCACGGCCGAGCCCAGGCCCACGACGATCGAGCGGAGCACGAGCGGAAGCCCGCCGGGTCCGCCGAACCATTCCCCTGTCCCGGCCTCCTCACGGTCCAGGAACGGGATGAGCCCGAGGCCGAGGAGCACGATCCCCGGGATGCCGATGCCGCCCATGAACGCCGAGAAGGCCACGAGCTCCTGGAGGCCCAGGAAGTACCAGGGCGCCTTGGCGGGGTTCTCGGGTACGCCGGGGTTGGCCAGCTCCTTCAGGGGAGCGTCCAGGAACAGCGCGAGCCCGAGACAGACGAGCACCGTGAGCATGGCGACGCCGGCCTCGGCGTAGAAGAGATGCGGCATCGAGGGCACCGTGCCCTCCGGCCCGCGCCCCACGGCCGCCGTCTTTCCCTTCACGATCGCCGCGAGCTGGTAGGTCTTGTGAGGGGCCTCGGTGAACACGGGGTAGGTCTCGAGCGGCGCCGGCCCGAGCCTCTCGTCCGCGTTCGCGGGCCGCACGAGGCCACCGTCCTTGCGGATGCGCCAGAAGTGGACCGCGGCCAGGAGCACGAGGGCGAGCGGCAGCACCATGACGTGGAGGAGGAAGAAGCGGATGAGCGCCTCCTCGCCCACCTGATCCGAGCCGAGGAGCAGCAGCTTCTGGAGGCCGCCGGGATCGAAGCGATCCGTGATCTGGAGCGCGTCGGTCACCTCGCGGGGCGACTGGGCGATGTTCGCGCCGATCGTGATGGCCCAGTAGGCGAGCTGGTCCCAGGGCAGCAGGTACCCGGTGAACGAGAGGCCCAGCGTGACGACGAGGAGCGCCATTCCGATGAGCCAGTTGAACTCGCGCGGCTTGCGGTACGCGGCCGTGTAGAACGCCCGCGCCATGTGGAGGAGCACCGCGATCACCATGACGTTCGCGGCCCAGCGGTGGATGTTCCGCATGAAGCGGCCCGTGGGGACCACGAAGTGGATGTCCTTGATGGAGTCGTACGCCACGTCGGGGTACGGCTTGTAATAGAACATGAGGAGGACGCCCGTCACGAGCGTGATGAGGAACGCCGCGAACGTGATGATCCCGAGGCCCATCGTCGTGGACCACCGCAGGCTCCAGCGATGCGTCCTCACGGGGTGGAGGTGCAGGAAGACGTTCCCGAACACGAACGTCGAGCGCGTGCGATCGCTCGTCGGGGGCCCGCTCCGGAACGTCGCCTCGTAGGCCCGTCGCGGCGCGGCCCTCAGGTTCTCGAGGAAGACCGAGAGGCCCGGGCTCACACGCTCACCTTGGTGCCGAGGGGCACGCTCTCCCCCTCGTCCACGATCACGTCCCCGCCCGCGGCGCTCACCTTCACCCACTTGAGCGCCGTGGGGGCCGGGCCGCGCGTGACGCTGCCGTCCTTCGCGAAGCCGGAGCCGTGGCAGGGACAGTCGAACCCCGTGGCCGAGCTCTTGACGATGCAGCCCAGGTGCGTACAGACGGTCGAGACGGCCCACACCTCGCCGGCCTCCTTGAAGAGCGCCACGGAACGGCCCGGGGGCACGAAGGCCTCACCGGCCGGTAGCGCCTCGGGAAGCGTGACCTTGAACTTCCGCGAGGGCGAGGAGAGCACCGCGGCCTTGGGAAGCCGCGCGATCCCCAGAGTCGCGAAGAGCACGGTCGAGGCCGAGGCCCACAGTGCCGCGAGGCCCAGGAAGTCGCGCCGGGGGACGGGCTCCGGATCCAGCCGGGAGCGGAGGGCGGAGGCCGGGGTTTCGGGGGATCCGTGCTCTGGGGCCGTCGTCATGAGCTCCTCCAGGTCGTCTGGAACGCGACGCGCTCCATGGTGATGGCGTCCGTGGGACACCTCATGGCGCACAGGGCGCAGCGGATGCACCGGTCCTCGTCCTTCAGGATCGCGGAGGCGTCTCCACAGTCCTCCCCCACCGCGCCGAGCGCGAGGGCGGCCGCCGCGTCGAGGTCCGGGGTGCGCGCGAGGTCGAGCAGGGAGACCAGCTTCAGGCACTGGGTCGGGCAGACGTCCGCGCAGCCGCCACAGAGCACGCAGCGCGTGCCGTCGAAGACGGGGGTCACGCCACAGTCCAGGCAGCGGGACGCCTCGCGCTGGGCTTCCTCCTGGGAGTAGCCGCGCTCGACGACGACCTCGGGATGGTGCAGGCGCTCCTCCGGCTCGAGCACCGGCACGGGCACGCGCCGGATCTCCTCGTAGCCCCGCTCCCTCGCGTAGCGGGGCAGCACCGTGTGCACGTGGAGCGCCTCGGCCTCGAGAGGGCGCCCCGTGAGGTGCCGGTACACCGAGCGCGCGACGGCCTTTCCCGAGGCCACCGCGTCGATGAGGAGGCGGGTTCCGTGGGCGAGGTCGCCGGTCACGAAGACGCCCGGCGCCGTCGTCGCGAGCGTCGCCGGGTTCACCCGGGGCCAGCCGGGGCGGGCCTGCTCCACGTCCTCGCCCCCGGTGCCCAGGAAGCCCAGGCTCGGGGCCTGGCCCACGGAGAGGAGCACGGTGTCACAGGGCACGAGGACGCGGTCCCCGTCCACGAACTGGGGCGAGAAGCGGCGACTGTCGTCGTACACGCGGAGACAGCGCCGGAAGAGGACGCCCGTGACGCGGCCGTCGTCTCCGCGCTGGATCTCGACGGGCCCCCAGCCATTCATACGCCGGATGCCCTCTTCGTCGCCCTCGACGATCTCCACGGTGTCCGCGGGCATCTCCTCCAGCGTCTCCAGGGAGACGAGCGTCACGCTTCCCACCTGCGGCATCCGGGCCGCCGTGCGCGCGGCGTCGTAGGCGATCTGGCGGAGAACCGAGCGGGCGACGTCGTAGGCGACGTTGCCGCCTCCGATCACGACGGCCGCGCGGCCCATCTCGACGGGCTCGCCCAGGGACACCGCGCGCAGGAGGTCGACACCGCCGAGGACGCCCGGGCCGCCCTCGCCCGGCAGGCCCAGCCCGCGGGACGACTTCGCGCCCACCGCGAGAATCACGGCCGCGAAGTCGCGGCGGAGGTCGGCGAACGAGACGTCCGTCCCCACCGTCACCCCGCAGCGGATCTCGACGCCGAGCGCCTCGATGACCGCCACCTCGCGCCTGATCAGCTCCCGCGGCAGCCGGTACGCGGGAACGCCCACGGCGAGCATGCCGGCCGCGACGGGCTCGGTCTCGAAGACCGTGGCGCGAAAGCCCAGAAGAGCCAGATCGTGGGCCGCGGAGAGCCCCGCCGGCCCCGCGCCGACGATCGCGACCCGCTGCCCATCGGCCTTCTGGAAGCGGCCCTCGACCCCGCTTCTGAGGAGAGCGGCCATCTCCTCGGGGGCCGCGCCGATGCTCGGAACGTGCGCCTGCACCCTGGCGAGGACCTCGCGCGGAGACCGGGATTCGGGCCCGGCCTGCTCGCAGGCGAAGCGCTTCAGCGCGCGGATGGCGATGGGGCGATCGGGCGCGACGTATGCTCCGTCGGCATCGACGCGGGGGATCTTTCCGCGGCGGCAGGCCGCCTCGCAGGGAGCTCCGCAGACCCGGCCGCAGATCGACGCGAACGGGTTCGGCCCCCGCGCGATGAGGTACGCGCGCTCGAAGTCGCCTTCGGCAATGGCCCTCACGTAGCCCCGTGCGTCGGTGTGTACGGGGCAGGCCATCTGACAGGAGACGAGCGCGCGGTGGTAGCCCTCCCCCGGGACCTCGACGAGGAGCTGCGGCAGGCCGCTCACGACGGGCGCTCCAGGAGCAGGCGCGCGAGGAGCGGGTTCACGAGGTCGTCTTCCTTGTGGAAGTGGCTGGCCAGAAGGAGAGCGAGATCGTTCAGGGCCGAGAGCGCGTCGTTCCGGCTGGGTCCGCCCGGGGCCTCCCGGCTCGAGCGCAGGAGCCCCAGCAGCAGACGGATCGTCTCGTGCTCGGCCCGCAGACTGTCGAGGATGCCCGTGTCGTGCCGGAGGAGCTGCGCCACGAGAGGAAACACCTCCCGCTCCTCGAGGTCGAGGTGTCCCTCGAGCTCCAGCGCGGGGCCGTCGAAGAAGGCCGCGAGCGCGGCACCGCCGTCCTCCGCGGAATCCCCCGCGGAAGCCTCGGCCAGCGAGCGAACCACCTCGGCGTTGCGGCGGTGCCAGCGCCTGATGTCCTCGAGCCCGGCGGTATTCACGCGGAGAAGCCTAGGCGGGGCGCTCGAGCGCCGGATATGACGGATGATGGGTACCGAACCGGCCCGTCCAGCGTATTTCCGGAAAGAACCTGACGCCCGTCATACGCTCCCGGGGATCGCCGCGCACACTATGGAGAGCACGATGAATCTGGCCGAGGCGTGTCGCGCGGTGCCGTTCCTGAGGGAGCTCGGGGAGACGGAACGCCTGCGCCTCGAGCCCCACATGCGGCTGCGGCAGGTGGCGCGCTCCGAGGCCATCTGGAACACCGACGACGCCTCGCGCGATTTCACGTTCCTCGTGGACGGCCGGGTCAAGCTCGTGAAGACCAACGAGGGCGGGCGGGAGACCATCGTCGAGCTCTGCCGGCCGGGCGATCTCCTGTGCACGAGCGCCGTCTGTGCGTTCGCCCCGTACTGTTGCTCCTCCCTGGCTCTGGACGGGCCCGTCTGGGTCCTCACCATTCCGCGCCGCGACATCTTCGACCTCATCGAGCGCGGGGGCGCGGCGGCGCTCTCCTGGATGGTCGAGACGAGCGGCCGCGAAGCGCGGCTCACCGGGCGCATCGAGCAGCTCTCGAGCGGTCACGTCGAGAGGCGGGTGGCCGCCCTGCTGTGCGATCTGGCCGAGCGGGCCGGCACGTCGGCCTCGGGCGGCGCGGGAACGTGGATCCCGATCCAGCTCACGAGACAGGATCTGGCCGATCTGTGCGGAACGACAGTCGAGACGGCGATCCGCGTGATGACGCGACTGTCGCGCGAGGGGGTCGTGCGGAGCGCGGCGAGGGGGCTCGTGATCCTGAACCGGGAGAAGCTCCTGGAGATCGCCCGGTCGATCTGAATGATCCTGGGGGTTTCCCGATCCCCCCAGACCCGGAACTATGGCGCCGGGTACCTCTGGATGCGCGAGACGAGATCGTCGGCGCCCTCCGGCATCAAACAGCGGTCCGCCATCGGGTAGAGGATCTGCTCCTCCTTCTCGTTGTGGGGACCCAGCGCGTCGTGGAGCTGCCTCCGGAACGGAAGGGGATCCGCCAGAGGATCCGGCATCGCCGCCCGGATCCCTTCGAGGGCCGCGCGAATCTCGACGTGCTCCGCCCGCATCACCGCGGTGGGGCCGGCCGTGGGCGGGAAGCCGATCTTCTTCTCGAGGATCGGGAACAGCAGATCTTCCTCGAACCCGATGTGCCTCACGAGGCCGCGCGCGAACTTCTCGAAGAGCGTCGTGGCCGTGGCGAGGTCCCCCGCGGCGCGGAACTCGAAAGCCGCGCGCTCCAGCGCGTCGAGGCGATCG
>JAEUQS010000684.1 GCA_016789625.1 Acidobacteriota bacterium
GGTGACGCCTCCCTCGATGACGACGTTCTCGCCATCCTCGAGGAGAAACGTGCTGAAGACGAGCCGGTAGCCCGCCCCGCCGCACCCGAGCGCGTATTGAATCACAAGAACCGTGGATTCGGGCTGGAGGCCCTCGCGGCGCAGCGCCGCGAGGGCTCTCTCGGTGATGTGAAAGCCGGAGCCGGGAATCACCGCTTCTTCTTGGGCGCCGCCTTTGCAGGCGCAGCCTTCGCAGCCGGCTTGGCCGCGGGCTTCGCAGCGGGTTTCGCGGGCTTGGCTGCCGCCTTCTTGGGCGCGGCCTTCTTCGGAGCGGCCTTCTTCGGCGCGGGCTTGGAAGCCTTCGGAGCTGCCTTTTTCGGAGCGGCCTTCATGGCCTTCTTGACGACCTTCTTGGGAGCGGCTTTCGGGGCGGCCTTGGGTGCGGGTTTCTTCATGGTTTTCTTGGGGGTCGCTTTCTTCGGGGCAGCCTTTTTCGGGGCCGGCTTCGCAGCCGCCTTCGGCATGACCTTCTTCGGGGCAGGTTTCTTCGGAGCAGCCTTCGCCGGGGCGGCCTTGGGGGCCGGTTTCGCGGCGGGTTTGGCCGCGGGCTTGGAGGCGGGTTTCGGCTTCGAAACGGGCTTCGGCTTCGCGGCCGGCTTCGCCGGTGCGGGCGCCACGGTCTCGGCGACCGCGGGCGCAGGCTCCGCGGGAGCGGGAGCCGCCGGCGCGCCACCCAGCGCGGCGAGCACCTCTTCGGCATGGTGGTCGACGTCGACTTTGTCGAACACGGCGACGAGGTTTCCGTCCTTGCCCACGAGGAACGACTTCCTCATGGGACCGATGCCCCAGCGCGTCTCGCCCCACGAGCCGTAGAGCTTGTGGACGGTTCCCTCGGAGTCGTCGGAGAGGAGCTCGAACGGCAGGTTGTACTTCTCGGCGAACCGGTTGTGCGAGGCCGCGTCGTCGCGGGAGATGCCGAGGACCACCACGCCCCGCGCCTGGAGCGCGCTCCAGGAATCGCGCAGGCTGCAGGCCTCACGCGTACAGCCCGGGGTGTCGTCTTTCGGATAGAAGTAGACGAGCACGTCGTTCGTGCCCCGGAACGTCGAGAGCGTCACGGCTCCGCCGGAACGCGCGGGAAGCGTGAAATCGGGGGCCGGTGAGCCGGCGGTGAGCGGCTGGGCGTCTGCCGTGCCTGCAGTCTGTTCGTCTGCCATGTTCGAGCGTCCTCCGGGAGAAAAGGATATCAGCATCCCGAGGAAACCCGCATTCCCAGCGCCCGGACTACACTCGGACCTCATGCCTCCCTACGCGCTCACGTGCGGCGCCTCCGACGTGCGGGGCCGCACCGGGATCCAGGCCGATCTCCGCACGTTTGCCGAAACCGGGGCCGAGTGCGCATCGATCGTCTGCACCGTGCGCGCCGACGGCCCGGAAGGCCCCATCGCCGCGCAGGACGTACCGGCCTCGCTCGTGCGGGCCCAGCTGCAGGCCGCCCTCGCTTTCCGGAGACCCGACGTGGTCAAGACGGGGCTCCTCTCCTCGGTTCCCGCGATCCGCACGCTGGCGGCCGGCCTCCGCGGGCTCCGGGCTCCGCTCGTCGTCGATCCCGTGCTCGTGGGTTCGCGCGGCGAGGTCCTGGTTCGGGCCGCGTCGATCCACGCGCTCGTGAACGAGCTGCTTCCGCTGGCGGCCCTCGTGACGCCGAACCTCATCGAAGCCTCGCTCCTCTCGGGACAGGAGGTCACGAACGAGGTCACCGCCAAGGTCGCGGCGATGCGCATCCAGACGTTCGGGCCGCGGGCCGTCCTCATCCTCGGGGGACGGGGCTCGTCGGACTGCGTCGTGGATGCCCTCCTCGACGGCCGCACGTGGCACCGCTTCTCGCGCCCGAGGCTCCGGATCGGAGACGGCGCCGTGGGCGCGGGAGGCATGGTGGCCGCGGCCGCGGCCGCGTTCCTCGCCCGCGGCGAGACGCTGCCCGACGCCGTGGAGAAGGCCCTGGCCTACGTGTACGCGGCTCTCTCGGCCCTTTCCGTTTCCGAGCCGGCCGAGCGGGTCTGAAGCGCGGCCGGGCCGCGGCGCCGGAGGACGCCGCGCTCACGACCGCCGCGGCGCCGGAGGGACGCCGCGCTCACGACCGCCGCGGCGCCGGAGGACGCCGCGCTCAGGACCGCCGCGGCGCATCGGAGACCAGCGAGAACAGGTCGCGTAGCGGGCGCCTCGTCCTCTCGACGCGGCCGAGGTCCTCGAGGTACATGAGGAAGCCCACGACCTCCGAGTACGCGAGGTAAATGTTGAGCGTCTTCACCCACGGAAAGAGCGCCGTCACGAGCTGGCGCACGGTTCTGGCCCCGAGCGCGAGCTCTTTCTCGATCGCCTCGATGCGCCGCGCGTTGCGCTCCTCCATCTGCCGGCGGTGCGAGCCGAAGTCGCGAATGGAGCGGCCGTGGCCGGTGAGGAGCCGCGCTCCCCGGCTCTCGCGCTCGAGCACCTCGAGCGTCTCGACGTAGCGGCCGAGGCTCCGGAACGTCTCGCCGGGCTTCTCGGGGTCTTCGTCCACGATGGCGTTCGGGGTGATGCGGTGGAGCACG
>JAEUQS010000690.1 GCA_016789625.1 Acidobacteriota bacterium
TCATCTTCGTCGCGGCCGCGCTCACGGACCTGGTGGACGGCTTCATCGCCCGCCGATTCGACATGACCTCGCTCCTGGGCGCCGTGCTCGACCCCATCTGCGACAAGCTCTTCCTCGTCTCCACGTTCGTCGTGTTCGCGCTCCCGGGCACGCCGACCCAGCTGCACGTTCCGATGTGGGTCCTCGTGCTCATGATCTTCCGGGATCTCACGATCGTCACGGTGTGTCTCGTGATGTTCATCTTCCTCGGGGTGAAGAAGTTCCCGCCTTCGGCGCTCGGAAAGGCCACGACGTTCACCGAGGCCGCCGCGATCGTCGCGATCCTCCTCGCGAACGTCGGGCTCATGCCCACTCTCGTCGGCATCGTCTGCCTTCACCTCACGGGCACGGGCATCGTCCTCTCCGGCCTCCACTACGCCTGGCGGACGGCGATGAGCAAGGAAGCGCAGCAGCCGAAGGGGCCCGACGGCCCGGAGCCCCGCACCACGTAACATCCCGGCCGCATGGAAGCTGCTCTCTCGCCGGACCCCGCCTGGACGCGACTCCTCGACGTCCTCGCCCCGCACCGCGACACGGGCCTCGTGGTCGCGTTCTCGGGCGGCCTCGACAGCGCGATCCTCCTCGACGCGGCCCTCGAGGCTCTGGGCAGGGATCGCGTCACCGCGTTCACCGCCGTCTCGCCGAGCCTGTCCCAGAGGGAGCTCGCGGAGGCCCGCAGCGTGGCCGAAGAGCTCGGCGCGACGCTGGAGACCGCCGAGACGTTCGAGCTCGACGACCCCGGCTACGTCGCGAACGCCGGCAACCGCTGCTACTTCTGCAAGAAGGAGCTGTTCTCGGCCATCGAGAGGCTGCGCGTCGCCCGCGGGTTTCCGGCCATCGGGTACGGCTACCACGTGGACGACGACGCCGACGTGCGGCCCGGGCTCAAGGCCGCGCTGGAAGCCGGCGTCGTGCGGCCGCTCTACGCCGCGGGGCTCGGCAAGGCCGATCTCCGCCGGCTCGCGAAGGCCCGGGGACGCAGCTTTGCCGACAAGCCCTCTCAGGCCTGCCTCTCCTCGCGCCTCCCGATGGGCATGCCGGTCACGCGGGAGCGTCTCTCGAAGGTCGAGATCGTGGAGGGCTGGCTCAAGGACCGCGGCTACCTGCAGCTCCGGGGGCGCCTCGACAAGGACGATCTCGTGAGGCTCGAAGTGGCCCCGGCCGAGCTGCCGCGCCTCGCCGCCGACCTCGCGGACGACGGCTTCCGCGAAGCGCTCCTCGCCGAGGCGCGGGCGGCCGGTGTCCTGCGCGTCACGCTGGATCTCGTGGGCTACCACCGCGCGGGGGAGGCATGAGCCTCCATCGCGTCATCACCGACGATCACCGCTTCTCGCGCACGGGCTTCGCCGAGGCGATCTACTCGCCCGGCAAGCGGCCCGAGGAGATCGCCGCCATCGGACACCGCCTGGCGGAAGCGCGGAGCGCCGCGGGCGAGGACCTGGACTGGCCGATCCTCGCGACCCGCGTCGCCCACGACGACCTGCCGGCGATCAAGGCCGCCTGGAAGAAGC
>JAEUQS010000805.1 GCA_016789625.1 Acidobacteriota bacterium
GAGCCACAGCTCGGGACCGATCTCGTAAGCGAAAGACACGGGCTGGGAGCCCGGGTTCTCGACGGTCACCTCGAGGGGCGGTCTCAGGGCGTCGTCGCCGGAGAGACCGGGGAAGGCGAGCGCTTCCGTGGCGATGCCGTCGACTGAGAAGCGCGGCGCCGTGTCGCCCGTGGCGGAACCCGTCACGAGGCTCACGGTCGCGCCGGGGGTCACAGGGAGGCGCGGACGGCCCGCGCGGGCGACCACGGAGACGCTGCCGTCCCAGGCGCTCGTTCCCGAAGGTCCTGTGAAGCGGACGCCGAACGTCTGTGGCGTGCGGGGCTGAAGCGTCACGTCGGTCGCGAGCGCGCCACCGGCGTCGCGGATCTCGAAGAAGGACTCCCCGCGGGATTCCGTGACGAGCGTGACCTCGGCGGCCGTGTCGCCGATGTTCTCGAGCGTGAACGTCGTGCCGGCGCCGGAGGCCGGCTGTCCCGCGCGGAGCGCGACGCCCTGAGGCGCGGAGGTGAAGACGACGTTCGCCGCGCCGGAGGTGACGTTCGTCGCGAGGACGTTCGAAGGTGCGCTCGAGAGGGTTCCGTCGCAGGCGGGCACGACGCGGAGGCGGTGGTAGTAGGTGCCGATGTCTGTCGCCAGGAACGAGGCGGACTGTCCGCGGAGCGTCTGTGCGTCGCGGATGGTCGCGAACGACCCCGAGGTCGAGCGCTCGACGACGTACACGATGCCGTCGTCGCTGCCGCCTTCGCCGCGCGCGTCTTCCCAGGAGAGGACGTAGGTGGACGAGAGGGCCGTCGACGAGGGGCCCTGGAGGCGAGGAGCGGTGGGGGCCGTGCAGACACCGCCCGACGTGAAGCGCCTCACGTCCGTGTCCGGGCCGCTGGTTCCCGAGCAGGACGAGGGAGCGACGACGCGCCAGTAGTACGTCGAGCCCGTGACGAGGCCGCTGACCTCGAGGCTCGTCTGAGAGAGGCCGCGCCGGTACAGAGGCGGCGGGGAGGTCCTTCCGAGGTAGAGGTCGTAGGCCGAAGCGTTGGCCGAAGCCGTCCAGGACAGTGTCGCCGAGCCGCCGACAGAGGCGCCCTCGGCGGGAGCCGAGAGGGAGAACGGGCCGGGACCGGCGCAGGTGCCGCGGACCTTGAAGTCCTCGACCTCGGAGGCCGAGACGACCCGGGGATCGCATGCCGCGCGGGCCACGACGGCCCAGTAGTATTCGGCTCCCGGCGTGAGGCCCGAAACGTCGAGCGTGCTCGCGGTGAGCCCCGAGGCGCGCAGCGCGGGCGGCCGCGTCGTTCCGAGGTAGACGTCGTAGGTCGCCGGGATCGGAGCCGCCTGCCAGGCCAGAGTGACGCTGGGATCCACGAGCGCGTCGCTCCGGGGGAACACGAGCCGCACGTCCTCGGGAAGACGGCATGCCGACGCGGGGCCGCCGCCCGCCTGGGTCACGACCATGCGCGCATCGTCGACCTCGACCGCGGCGCTCCGCGGGGCGCCCGAGTTGGCGGCGACGCGAATCGTCAGGGTCGTGTTGCCACGTCCTGTCGAGGGCGTGAGCGTGATCCAGTCTTCACTGTGGGCACGGAACGAGCAAGTCGAAGGCGCGACCACCTGCAGGGCGCCCGAGCCGCCTTCGGCTGGGAAGGAAAGTGAGACCGGCGTGATCGCGAGAGCGCAGTCGTCTCCGCCACCGGAACCGCCGGAACCACCGGATCCCCCGGATCCGCCAGAGCCACCAGAGCCACCGGAGCCACCGGAGCCGCCGGAACCACCGGACCCACCGGACCCACCGGATCCACCGGAGCCACCGCTGCCACCGGAACCACCGATCCCGCCGCTGCCGCCGGAACCGCCGCTACCGCCGCTACCGCCGGTTCCCCCCGAGCCGCCGGAGCCACCCGAGCCGCCGCCGCCGCCACCACCGCCGCCCGGGGCGCCCTGGGCAATGCGGAACTCGGCCTCACCGATGCGGATCTCGCCGTCGCGGTCGAAGCCGGACGTGAGGGGCGCAACGGTGTAGGTCACGACGCCACCGCCGGTGC
>JAEUQS010000356.1 GCA_016789625.1 Acidobacteriota bacterium
CCTCTACCGCGAGAAGCGCACGGCTGCGAAAGCGGCTGCGAAAGCGAAGAAGGACAGAACCTGAGATGTGCGGCATCGTCGGCTACGTGGGCGCGCAGCAAGCGGCTTCGCTCGTCATCGAGGGGCTGAAGAAGCTCGAATACCGCGGCTACGATTCGGCCGGCATCGCCGTCCTCGGACCCGACGGCGCGCTGCATGTCGCGCGGGCGGAGGGCAAGCTCGGAAACCTCACGCGGAAGCTCGTGGGGCAGGAGCTGCCCGGCACCTTCGGGCTCGGCCACACGCGCTGGGCCACCCACGGACGCCCTTCGGAAGAGAACGCCCATCCCCACCGCGACGCCTCGGGCCGCATCGTCGTGATCCACAACGGCATCATCGAGAATTTCCTGGAGCTCAAGAACGAGCTCCGGGAGGAAGGTGTCGTCTTCACGTCGGAGACCGACACCGAGGTCGTCGCTCAGCTCCTGGGGGCCGCGGTGCGCCGTGAGCCCGGCACGCCGTTCCGGGAGATCGTGAAGCGCGAGCTGGCGCGCCTTCGCGGCATGTTCGCGCTGGTGCTCTTCTCGTCCACCGAGCCGCGCGTCCTCTACGCGGCCAAGAACGGTCCGCCGCTCGTCTACGGCAAGGGCGAGGGCGAGGCCTTCCTCGCGTCCGACGCGCTCGCGCTCCTTTCCCACACGCGGGATCTCGTGTTCCTGGAGGACGGGGATCTCGCGCGCGTGACGGCGGAGACGTTCGAGGTGACGGATCTCTCCGGGCGGCCCCTCGACCGCCCGCTCAAGAGGGCCACCTGGGATGCGGTCTCGGCCGAGAAGGGCGGCTTCCCGCACTTCATGGCGAAGGAGATCGCCGAGCAGCCCACCGTCGTCGTGGAGACGGTCGGTCACAAGATCTCGCTCGAGACCGGGGAGTTCAGCGAGGACGCCATGGGCGTCTCCCGCGAGCTCTTGCGTTCGGTCTCGCGCCTGCACCTCGTCGCGTGCGGAACGAGCTGGCACGCCGCGCTCGTGGGGAAGTTCCTCCTCGAGGAGATCGCGCGGATTCCCACCGAGGTCGACTACGCCTCGGAGTTCCGCTATCGGTCGCCCCTGGTGGGGCCGGAAACGCTCGTGGTGGGGATCTCGCAGAGCGGCGAGACGGCCGACACCGTGGGAGCGCTCCAGGAAGCCGTGCGGCAGGGCTCGCGCACCGTCGGTGTCGTGAACGTGCCGGGATCGGCCATCGCGCGCATGGTGGACGGCGTTCTCGCCACGCACGCCGGGCCCGAGGTCGGCGTCGCCTCCACGAAGGCCTTCACCACCCAGCTCGCCGCGCTCGTGCTCTTCGCCGCGTACGCCAAGGCCTGCCGGGAGGGGCGCTCGGGTCTCGCGGCGGACGATCCGCTCCTCGCGGGCCTCGCGCACCTTCCCCTCGCGATGCAGCAGACCCTGGCCCTCGACGGCGCCATCGAGAAGATCGCGGCGAAGCTCGTGAACGCGCGGGACGTGCTGTTCCTGGGGCGCGGCATTCACTACCCGATCGCGCTCGAAGGGGCCCTCAAGCTCAAGGAGATCTCGTACCTCCACGCCGAGGGGTATCCGGCGGGGGAGATGAAGCACGGTCCCATCGCGCTCATCGACTCGAACCTGCCCGTGATCGGCCTCGCGCCCGGCGACGCGCTCTACGAGAAGGTCTCCTCGAACCTCCGCGAGGTGAAGGCGCGAGACGGAATCCTCTATGCCCTCGTGACCGAAGGCGACCAGGAGGTCTCCTCGTTCGCCGACGCGTCTCTCGCGATTCCGAAGATCCATCCGGCGCTCCAGCCGATCCTCTCGGTGCTGCCGCTCCAGCTCCTCGCATATCACGTCGCGAGGAAGCGTGGCTGCGACGTCGACCAGCCCCGGAACCTCGCCAAGTCGGTCACGGTCGAGTAGGGTCCGCTCTCCATGGCCGACCCCCGCACCTACACGCTCTTCCCGCCCGAGGCCTTCGACAAACCGGATCGTGTGGCTCCGGGCGTTCCGCCCTCCGCACCGGATCGTGTGGCTCCGGGCGTACCGCCCTCCGCACCGGATCGTGTGGCTCCGGGCGTACCGCCCTCCGCAGCTGCTCGTGTGGCTCCGGGCGTACCGCCCTCCGCACCTGCTCTGCCCCGCAAGGCCGCCGACGCGAAGGCGCTCCTCGAGGGGCTCAATCCCGAGCAGGCGGCTGCGGTCTCGGCGGCTGACGGGCCGCTCCTCGTCCTCGCGGGGGCGGGCTCCGGCAAGACGCGCGTTCTCACGCGGCGCCTCGCCTGGCTCGTGGCGCACGGGGCGCCCGAGGCGTCGGTCGTGGCCATGACGTTCACGAACAAGGCCGCGGGAGAGATGAAGGAACGCGTCGGGACGCTCCTCGGAACACATCGACCGCGCTCCTTCGTGGGCACGTTCCACGCGTACTGCGTGAGGCTCCTCCGCCGCTTCGCCGAGGAGGCCGGCGTCCCCAGGAGCTTCGTGGTCTTCGATTCGGACGACCAGCTCGCCATCGTGAGGCGCGCGCTCAAGGAGCTGGCCCTGCCCGACAAGGTCCTGACGCCCAAGGCCGCGCACTCGAAGATCTCCCACGCCAAGAACGGCGGGGTGCCATTCGACGAGTACCCGAAGATCTACGGCGACTTCCTCGGAACGAACCTCGTCACGCTCCACAAGGCCTACGAGAAGGCGCTGCGCGCCGCGAACGGCCTGGATTTCGACGATCTCCTCGTGCTCTCGGCCCGCCTCGTGAGGAAGAACGACGCCGTGCGCGAGACGTTGCGACGCGAGGTGCGTTCGATGCTCGTCGACGAGTACCAGGACACGAACCGGCTCCAGGCCGACATCGTGAAGGGCATCTCGGGTCCGGGCGGCAACGTCTTCGCCGTGGGCGACGAGGACCAGTCGATCTACCGCTGGCGCGGGGCCGACGTGGGCAACATCCTGGAGTTCGCGAGAGACTTCCCGGGCGCGAAGACCATACGGCTCGAGCGGAACTACCGTTCCAAGTCCCCCATACTCGACGCCGCCGGCGCCGTCGTCGCCGTGAACCAGCGGCGGCTGGGCAAGACGCTCAAGGCCGAGCGGGGCACGGGCGACAAGGTCAAGCTCCTCATCCTCGACGAGGAGCGCGACGAGGCCCGCGAGATCGTCTCGCGCATCGCGCTCCTGCGCCGCGGAAAGCCGCTGGCCGAGGTCGCGGTGCTCTTCCGCACGAATGCGCAGTCGCGCCCCTTCGAGGACGAGCTCCTCCGCGCGAAGCTGCCGTACATCCTCGTCGGAGGGACGCGGTTCTACGAGCGGGCCGAGATCAAGGACGCCCTCGCGTATCTGCGGCTCTCGCGGAACCCGGCCGACGACGTCTCCTTCCGGAGGGTCGTCAACGTGCCCGCGCGCGGCGTGGGCGCGGCGACGCTCGAAGCGCTCGAGGCCGCCGCGAAGGAACGCGGGACGCCGCTCTTCGACGTCCTCGCGTCGGCCCCCGATGCGCTCACCGAAAGAGCCCGCAAGGCGCTCGAGGAGTTCCGCCGTGTCGTGGCGGCACTCGGAGAGCGCTCGACGCAGGAGGGGTTTGGAGCCGCGGCGCTGGTTGCCGCGATGCTCGAGGAGACCGGGCTTCTCGCGCTCTACGAGAAGAGCGAGGACCCGACCGACGAGGCCCGCGCCGAGAACCTCGACGCGCTTCTCGCAGCGGCCAAGGAGCACGAGCGCCTCGCGTTCGAGGACGAGAGCGGCGAGCAGGATCCCGGCATCGCCGGCTTCCTCGACGCCGTCACGCTTCGCGCCGACGCGGACGACGTCGACGAGAAGAAGGGCATCGTCCTGATGACGGTGCACGCGGCCAAGGGCCTCGAGTTCGACGAGGTGTTCCTCGCGGGCGTGGAGGACGGGAACCTTCCCCATGCGTCCTCAAGGGACGACGACGACCAGCTCGAGGAGGAGCGCCGCCTCGCCTACGTCGCCATGACCCGTGCGAAGGAGCGCCTCACGCTCTCTTACGTGAGGCGCCGCATGGTGCACGGGGAGTGGATGAACCGAGAGGAGTCGCCGTTCCTTTCGGCGATTCCGGCCCGCGTCCTCGAGCGCCACGACCTCTCGTCCTCCCGATCGCAAGGCTTCGGCGGCGATTTTTCGGGCGGACGCGGGGCTCTTTTCCCCGACTACGAGAACGAATCGCAGGAGTCGCCCTGGGAGCGCTCCCCGTCTCGGCCGGCGTCTCCGCGTCCCGGTTCGGGCTCGGGGTCTTCGGCGCGACCCGCTCCAGGAACGGGTTTCCGCCCCGGAGCTGCCCCGGCGGTCCGCAGGCCGGTGCCCCCGCCTTCGCCCCCCAGGCCCGCGATGCGGGTCACGCCGCCTCCGCCCACGGCTTCGGGCTTCAAGAGAGGCTCGCGCGTGAAGCATCCCGAGTACGGTGTCGGCGTCATCCTCTCGATCGAAGGCTCGGGAGACGCGGAGAAGCTCACCGTGTACTTCGATCGCGCGGGGCGCAAGAAGTTCGTCGCGCGCTTCTCGAACCTCTCTCCCGCCTGACCCGCGGGCTCGCTACGACGGCTCGCGCCTCTCGTTTTCCTTTCGAACGCGCTCGCGTTCCTCGCGCGCGCGGAGCTGGGTCGCGAGGAGGAGCATCTCGGCATCGGCCCAGGCGAGCTCCGTCTCGAGAAGCGCGCGTCGACGGCGGCGGGCCGCTGTGGCACCGGGCGCAGCCTTCTTCAGGGCTTCGGCCACGAGGGATCGATACGCGTGGAGGCGGCTCTCGCGATCGTCGACGGCGCGTCTCTCGAGAAACGCGAGGCGCGCGAGCGCGGGGTCCTTCGCGCGGGGAAGCTGAGGCGGCTCGGCGAGCCAATCCTGGAACTCCTTCTTGCCCGCGGGCGTGAGGCGGTACTCGAGACGCGCGGGCCCTTTCGTCGATCGGCGACGCTTCTTCGCGACGAAGCCGCCGCGCAGAAGGCGGGAGAGCGCGGGGTAGATCTGAGCGAGATCGGCGTCCCAGCCGTACGCCGGATCACGGGAAAGACGCGTCTTGAGGTCCCATCCGCTCGCCGGACCGCGCGCCAGGAGGCCCAGAAGCACGTGGGGAAGCGACATCTCGACGCCTATATTAGAACTTATATACCGTGGTGGAAAACCGCTGGTGGAGCCTGTGCATAAGCCCTCGCGAGGCGGCTGAAGCGAATCTGGTGCCGGTGGGGCCCTCGCCCCGGTCCCCGGCCGGTCCGCGGCGTTGGAGCCGGGCGCGCGTGGCCAGGAGCTGGTGGGTCGGCGGGTGCGGAGCGCCAGGGGAGGAGGGCTCGGGGTGCGCGCCCTCGAGGATCCCTCCGGCCTCGCTCGCAAGGTCAGGAACCCAGGGATCGCTCAGAAGCGATGGGGGCGACGGTTCCCGAGGAAGGCCTGGAACAAAAAGGAAGGGGGCAGGTTCCCTGCCCCCCCAGATCCCGGAAATCCTTGAAACGAAAGAGAAAAGGGCCTACTTCTTCTTTGCAGCGGGCTTCTTTGCAGCGGGCTTCTTTGCAGCCTTCTTTGCAGCCTTCTTGGCAGCGGCCATGGTTCTGACACCTCCCTTCGGCAGATGGATTGACAGAACTCGGGCCGCGTGCTAGGTTGCCAGTCCCCACTAAGGACGGGGACCTCTCGCGCGTTCCGATCCATCGACTGCCGGGATAACCAAATACCTGGTTTCGAACTTGGGACAATCAGGGGCTTCCGTAAACGAGCGGCGGGTGACTTACGATCACTTCGCCGCTTTTTTGTGTCCGCGGCAAAGTCTAACGGATCCACCACACGACGCAAGCATTTTTTTCTTGACGATCGCTCTTTTTCTTTCCTGACGAGGATCGACCTCCGCCGGAGGCCGAAACGGAGCCGGAGAAGGTGGAAAGAGTGAGAAAGGACACGTACCGATGACGACGACGGCCGCTCTCGAGCTCGAGCTCGCGCACTCACCGGATTCCGACGACGCGTTCATGTTCTACGGGCTCCGCGCGAATGCCGTGGACACCGAGGGGCTCTCCTACGTGCACACGCTCTCGGACATCGAGACGCTGAATGCGCGCGCCCTGAAGAAGGAGCTCGCGATCACCGCGGTCTCGTTCCACGCCTACGCGTACGTCGCGAACGACTACCTCCTCCTTCCTCACGGCGCGTCGTTCGGCGACGGCTACGGGCCCTGCGTGATCGCA
>JAEUQS010000845.1 GCA_016789625.1 Acidobacteriota bacterium
CGGCTACGCGCTCGGAATGTGGATCTTCTCGACGCTCGGGTTCTTCGGGTTCGTGTTCGCGTTCCTCCTCCGGCGGAGCGAGGGCGCGAACGGACCGCTCGAGATGGTGAAGGCGGGGTCCCAGCCCGCCTCGTGAGCGCCAACGCCGCGGTTCGCTGCCCTCAATGCGGGGACGGCCTCGCGGTTCCCCGTCGTCCTCCGCCGGTTGCGCGCTGCCGATCCTGCCTGGCCCTGAGCCTCGTGTGGGACGGCGCGGCGCGGCGGGCCGAGACGTTCCACCGCGGTCCGGCCCCTGCAGCGGTCGCGTTCCTCTGTCCGCTCTGCGGCGGGCCGCTGCCCGAGGATGTCCTTGCCGACACGGATGCGCGTTGCACGTACTGCGCGCACCCGGCCGAGCTGCCGCCGTCGGTGCGCGAGGTGCTGCGCCTCGTCGTCACGAAACCGCGCGTGGCGCCCCCGGTGTACCGCGGTCTGCTGTTCACCTGGCTCGCTGTGCTGGCGCTGTTCCTCGTCGCGGTCCTCGTCGAGGTTCTGAACGCGCCACGGTCGGTGCGCCACGAGGAGACGCTGACCGTCTCGCGCGCCGCCACGGCCACGAGCGGGGAGATCGTGGTGAACCGTCGCGCGACGACGTTCCCGTACCTCCAGGTGTCGATCCCCGAGCTGCCCGACGGAGAGACGGCCACGTTCCGTCTGTCGCTCGTGGAGCGGGCGACGGGGCACGCGCGAAGGCAGTGGGTGAAGCTGGCGCCGGGCGCGGGCGGCTCCCGCTACGGGGAGCTCTTCTTCAGCGATCCGCGAGGCCTCGTGACGCTCCATGCCGGGCGCTACGTCGTGACGGTCGATTCCCTGGACGGTGTCGACTCCGCGCGCGTCGCGATTCGCATGACGAGCTGGGAGCGTCCGCCGCTGGGCCTTCTCATCCTGCTCGCCAACGTCCTTCTCTGGCTCCTCGTGCTCGACATCCGGTGGGGCTACGGCGAGTTCGTGGAGACGCCGATGCGGAACCGCGTGCTGAGAGGCATCGCACTCGCGCTGGCCGCCCTCGCGATCGCGGTCGTCGTCTCGGGCGCCGATCCGTTCGGCCCGAAGGGCACGTTCGCCGATCGTCCCGCAGGTGCGAAGGGCGGAACGCCCGGAGCCCCAGGGGCCGTCGCGCATCCGGGCTGAGCTATTCGAGCGCCCGGACTCGCCCCGCGAGCCTCCAGGCGTCGAGCAGCGGACGAAGCCGCCCCGAGAAGACGTCCTTGAGCCGGGCGATGACGGCTCCCGTGCGTGGATCCCGCGCGCCCGCTCCGTCGGCGCCGTAGAGCCGCGACGTCTCGGACGAGTCCTGCGGCTCTCCCGCTCCCCAGTGCGCGAGATCCCGCGCGACGGCGCCGAGGATCGCGCTCTCTTCGCCGAAGAGATCGAGCGTCGACCCGCGGGACGGCATCGCGACCCGAACCCGATATCGCCCGTTCGCGCCGAACGGCCCCTCGCGGTGCCGCGCCGCCGAGACGGCGGCGGCATCGCCGGAGTCCCGCCAGGGAACCGACGCGACGCGCACCTTGAGATCGCCGGCCTTGCCGCGCACGAGCCGGTGCAGGCCGTCCTCCATCCCGAGCCACGCGGCCGCGCCGGGCCCCTCCACCGCGAGGACGACGCTCGCCAGCTCGTCGCCGTAGCTTTCCCAGGCGGCCAGGCTGGCCGCGAGGCCGAGGCTCTTCGCCCAGGCCAGCTCCATGGCCGCGAGATCGAAGAGAAAGCGGCTCGCGGGCACGAGCGCGTCGCCCCACTGGAGGAAGAGCCACGTGCGCCGCGGACCCTCGGCCGCGAGCCGGAGATCCCAGCTCGCGAGAGAGGCGGCGGCCTCGTCGAGAGCGCGCGCCAGCGCCCGCGCGTCGGACGACGGCGTGGCGAGCCCCTCCAGCGCGAAGAGCGCGGCGGCGTCGCGCGCGTCGGTCGCGATCGCGACGTCGAGCGCGCGGTACTCGTCGAGGAGCTTCTCGCTCTCGGCTCCGTGCGTGAAGAAGTCGGGCTCGTTCATGAGCACGAGAAGGTGCGACGCGCGTTCCTTCCGCTCGGCGAGGTCTGCGAGCCGCAGGCGCGAGGCCTCCAGGAGAACCCGCGCCTCGCGCAGCAGCGCTTCGCGATTTCGCGCCTTCTGGGGCGGAGCCTCGGCCCGCGCATCCCGCGCCTCGGCGGCCGTGGCCTTCGGAATCGTGACGCGCACGGCCTCGACGCGCCCCTTGCGCACGAGAAGGCGGATCGTCGAGCCGCGCTCCGGCGGGCCCGAGACGAGCACGGCCGCGAGCGCGCTCGTGACGTGCCGCTCGAGCGCGCGACGCAGGAAGCGCGCCCCGTAGCGCGGGTCGTAGCCGTGCGCGGCCAGCCAGTCGACGACGGCCTCGTCGGCTTCCAGGGTCACGCCGTGCCGCGACAGCCCGGACCTCGTCGCCAGCTCCACGAGCTCGCGCCGCGCGATGGTGCGGACGTCGGAGCGCGCGAGCGGGCGGAAGTGCACCACCTGGTCGAAGCGGTTGAGGAACTCGGGCCGGAAGCGCTTCGAGAGCCGGTGCTCCACGTCGTGCGTGAGCGCGTCCACGCCCTGCGGCGCGAAGAAGCCCAGCCGGCCCTCCTCGAGGTAGGCCTCGGCCCCCGCGTTCGATGTGGCGATGAGGATCATCGAACGGCACGACACCGTCTCGCCCGAGCCGTTGATGAAGCTGCCCTCGTCGAAGAGCTGGAGGAAGCGGTCGTGCACGGTGTCGTGCGCCTTCTCGAACTCGTCGAGGAGGAGGACGGCGAAGGGCTGCCCCGAGACGCGCTGCGTGAGGACGCCGCGCTGCCCCGCGATGGTGCGCGACGAGGCGTCGCCGAAGAGCACGCCCGCGCTCTCGGGGGACGGATAGTCGGCCATGTTGAGCCGCACGAGGCGCTCGCGGCTGCCGAAGAGCGTCTCGCCGAGGAGCTGGGCGAGGTGCGTCTTGCCGACGCCCGTGGGCCCCACGAAGAGAAAGACGCCGAACGGCCGGCGGAGGTCCGAGAGGCCGGCCTTGATGAGACCCATCATGCGCACCACGACGCGCACGGCCTCCTGCTGGCCCAGCACGCGCGACGCGAAGTCGTCTTCCAGCGCGTCGAGGTGGAGCGGCAGCGCGGGGTCCACGAGGAGCGGCGGCACCCGGTGGAGGCGCGTGAAGCGCGCGCGCACGTCGGCACCCTCGATGAGGCCCTTCGCGCCCGAGCCCGCGAGCACGCTGTCGAGGAGGTCGAGCGCCTTCCGCGGGAACGTGCCGCGCGGCAGGAAGCGGTGCGTGAGGTGGACGGCCTCTTCGAGGGCGTCGGGGCTGAAGCGCCGGCCGGAGCGCTCCTCCTCGTGCCCACGCCACTCCTCGAGGAGGGGCAGCATGCTCGAGAGGGAGACCTCCTGCAGCGGCAGCACGACGAACTGGGAGTCG
>JAEUQS010000856.1 GCA_016789625.1 Acidobacteriota bacterium
TGAACGCCATACCCGTGGTCACGAGGGTCTCGCAGGCCACCCGGCCGGCGGGATCGTCGCGAAGGATGGCGTCGAGGATGGCGTCGGAGATCTGATCGGCGATCTTGTCCGGATGACCTTCGGTCACCGATTCCGACGTGAACAGAGTGCGCGGCTGAGACATGCGGTCCCTTTCGAGTTGGTTCTTGTACCTTCGATCGCCCTCGACGCGGGACGGACGATCCGGTGATCCTACGAAGCAGGGGCGCCCGCGGTCAACGACCGAGGGCGCTCGAAGAATATGAGCCTGGTTTCACCGTATCGGCGGACGCTGGTTTCGAAGCCGGGGGGAGTTTCGACGACCTCGCCGGGACCCGTCTCGAAAACGAGGACGCCGCCGGGTCCCACCTTTTCCAGGAGAGCCGGCACGGCGCTCGCCGCCGGATCGCCGTAGGGCGGATCGAAGAAGGCGATGTCGAAGAGGACGCTCGGGAGGCGTGCGAACCCCGAGACCTCCATCAGAGAAACCGTCGACCGGGCCTCGAGCCCGAGGGCGACGAGGCTTCGGGCGAGCACCGCCGCCGTGCGACGGTCCTTCTCCACGAAGACCGCGTGCTTTGCCCCGCGCGAGAGGGCCTCGATCCCGACGGCCCCCGAACCGGCGGCGACGTCCACGAACATCGACCCTTCCACACGTGGACCCAGGATGTCGAAGAGCGCCTTGCGCACCATCTCCGTCGTGGGTCGAATCCCGCGCGGGACCTCGACCCGGCGGCTCCGGAGCTCACCCGAGGTGATGCGGATCAATGCCGGACTGCTTCCGAAAACGGGCCGGGCAGCCCGTTACCGGGGTTGCCGCCGGAGGTGTCCGTGCCGGGCGGCGCGAACTGCAGGGAGACGTCGGCCTTCGACAGCTTCAGCCTGTAGAGACCTTCGCGGTCTTCGAGCTCGACGCGGTCGTCGAAGTCGTCGTTCCGAACCACGAGGAAGAGCCGGCCGTCGAACCGCCGACGGAGGACCTCCCCGCCCTTGAGACCCGTGGAATCCCAGGGCTCGTCGACCCTCTTCGAGTAGAAGCGCTCCCGAAGGTCGAGCAGGGCTCCGCGGACGCGGCCGAGAGCGAGGGGGATCTGCCTGAGATCGTCTGCCTTGAAGGATCTCGGCGGCGTGAACACGGCCTCGCTCACCTCGATGGTCAGGATTCGCGGCTCGACACCCGGAGCGAACACGTTCGAGCGGAAGTCGTTCGACTCCTCCCAGGCATCGCGCGATTCCTCACAGATGTGCCTGATGATCTCCACTTCGTTCGAGGTGAGCCTCTTGCGCGTCGTGACGGTGCGCTCCCGAAAACGCGCCGAGTGCACGAGCGTTCCGTCTTCGAAGAGCGCCGTCCGGTCTCCCGCGTCTCCCTGAGCGAGAACCAGCGTCGCGACCAGCCGGGCCGGACCGGGGACCCGCGGCTTCGGGGGCTCGTCGAAGACGCTCGTGGGAAGCTGGGCCGGGGCCGCCCGCGCGAAGACGAGAACGGGGAGCACGACCAGAGCGAACAGGACCGGTGCGCTGCGTGGCGATCGGTCACGCATAGACGTACCTCACCGACCGGGGACCGAGGAGCTTCTCCAGCCCGTCCGTGAGCGCGGTCGAAGGCCGCACCGCGTACTTCGACGGCAGGTTGAACCTCGCTTCGTAGCCCCCCGGCTTCGTGACGGCGAGGGAGACCGGCGTGGAGCCCGGAGAGGATTCGAGGAGGCGCTTCACTCCGAGGAACGTCTCGTCCGTCGTCTCCGCGAGGGGCGCCATCAAGCGGATCTCGCGCGTCTTCTCTTCGCGGATTCCATCCAGCTGCTGGATTTCCTTCGCGATGATCTCGACCTGCACGGGAGCGCCTTCCTCCGAGCCATCGGAGGCGCCCGGAGCCATCGCCGCACGCACGATTCCCGACACGAGGATCGGCCGGCCCCCTTCGAGCCAGCCGGCGACCTTCTCGTACAGCGACGCGAAGACCGTCACCGGCACGGAGCCCGTGAGGTCGTCGAGCGTGAGCTTCGCCATGGTCTTCCCCTCGTTCTGTCCCTTCTTGATCTGGTTCTTCTTGATCGCCCCGACGAGCCCCACGATACGCACGTTCTCGTCCACGTGCTCGTGAGCCGTCTCGGCCGTCACGTCGCCGAAGAGCGCGAGCTCGTCGGCCCAGCGTTCGAGCGGGTGGCCGGTGAGGAAGAAGCCCAGGGTCTCCTTCTCGTGCTGGATCTTCTCCTCGAAGGGCCACTCGGGCAGCTCGGGGAAGCTGTCGGCGTGGTCCTTGGAGATCGGCTCGTCGAAGAGAAGGCTCTGGGTCGACGCGGCCGCGTCGCGTTCCGCCGAGGCGATGTCGATCGCCGTGTCGAGCCCCGCCGAAAGCGACGCGCGCGAACGGCCGAAGCGGTCGAACGCTCCGGAACGAATCAGGGTCTCGAGAACCTTGCGGTTGTTGAGCCGGAGATCGATGCGGCAGCAGAGGTCGGTGAACGAGACGAACGGCCCGTCGGCCGTGCGCGCGGTGAGGATCGAGGAGACCGCGCCCTCCCCCACCCCCTTGACCGCGCCCAGCCCGAATCGGATCGCGCCGTTGTCGGGCGTGAAGTAGAGATCCGAGACGTTCACGTCCGGAGGCAGGACCGAGATCTTC
>JAEUQS010000051.1 GCA_016789625.1 Acidobacteriota bacterium
TTTCGGCGCGGGAGGTCTCATGGAGAAGATCCTCATCACCGGCGGTCGCGTGGTCACGGCCACGGACGACTGGACGGGCGATGTCCTCGTGGACGGCGGCAAGGTCGCCGCGCTCGGCGTCAAGCTCGAGGTCGAGGATGCCCGGCGCATCGACGCGAGCGGCAAGCTGGTGATCCCCGGCGGCATCGACGTGCACACGCACCTCGACATGCCGTTCGGGGGCTCGACCTCGGCCGACGATTTCGAATCGGGAACCATCGCCGCCGCGCACGGCGGCACGACCTCGATCATCGACTTCGCCATCCAGTACAAGGGGCAGACGCTGCGGCAGGGCTGGGAAGCCTGGATGCAGAAGGCCCAGGGCAAGGCCACGATCGACTACGGCTTCCACCTCATCATCACCGACCTTCCGGAAGCCCTCGAGCCCGAGATGGACTCCCTCGTCGGCGAGGGCGTGACGAGCTTCAAGCTCTTCATGGCCTACCGCGGCGTCCTCATGCTCGACGACGGGTCGATCTTCCGCGCGCTCCTGCGCACCGGCGAGAACGGCGGCACCGTGTGCATGCACGCCGAGAACGGCGACGTCATCGACGTCCTCGTGAGGCGCGCGCTCGCCGCGGGCCACACCGCCCCGAAGTTCCACGCGCTCACGCGCCCCGCCCGCGCGGAGGCCGAGGCCACGTACCGCGCGATCTGCCTGGCCGAGATGGCCAACGTCCCGCTCTACTTCGTGCACCTCTCGGCCGCCGAGGCGCTCGAGAAGGTCACCGAGGCGCGCAACCGCGGGCTCCCCGTGTACGCGGAAACCTGCCCGCAGTACCTGTTCCTGAGCTACGACAACTACGAGGAGCCCGGCTTCGAGGGCGCCAAGTACGTCATGTCCCCCCCGCTCCGTCCCAAGGGCAACGAGAACCACCTCTGGCGCGGCCTCGCGTTCGACGACCTGCACGCCGTGTCGACCGACCACTGCCCGTTCTGCATGAAGGAGCAGAAGGAGCTTGGCCTCGGCGACTTCTCGAAGATCCCGAACGGCGCGCCCGGCATCGAGACGCGCATGTCGCTGCTCTACGACGGCGGCGTGCGCACCGGGAAGATCTCCGTGAACCGCTTCGTCGAGCTCACGTCCACCTCGCCCGCGAAGATCTTCGGGCTCTTCCCGAAGAAGGGGACGATCGCGCCCGGCACCGATGCCGACCTCGTGGTCTTCGACCCCGAGCGCGAGATCACGCTCTCGGCCAAGACCCTCCACCATCGCGTCGACTACACGCCCTACGAAGGCCGCCGTGTCAAGGGCGCGCCCGACGTCGTGCTCTCCCGCGGCGAGGTCGTCGTGGAGAACGGCGTCGCCAACCTCCGCGCCGGGCGCGGCAACTTCCTCAAGAGGAGCCCCCGATGAGCGAAACCGAAACGACGACCGAGAAGAGCCTCGCAGAGACCGTCCGCGAGAAGCACAGGAAGTTCCTGTTCCCGTCCGTCGCCAACTACTACAAGGAGCCCATCGTCCTGACGGAGGGGAAGGGGCTCAGACTCAAGGATGCCGACGGCACGTCGTACCTCGATTTCTTCGGCGGGATCCTCACGGTGTCGGTGGGGCACGCGAACGACAAGGTCAACGCCGCCGTCAAGTCGCAGATGGACCGGCTCGGGCACGTCTCCACGCTGTATCCGACGCTCCCCATCGTGGAGCTGGCCGAGAAGCTCGCGCGCATCACGCCGGGCCGGCTCGAGAAGAGCTTCTTCACCGCGTCGGGCACCGAGGCCGACGAAACCGCCGTCGCGCTCGCGCAGGTGTACACGGGGAACACCGAGATCATCGCGCTCCGGCACGGCTACTCGGGCCGCTCCATGCTCGCGCAGTCGCTCACGGCGCATTCCAATTACCGCGCCGTGCCCACGCAGATCGCGGCCATCAAGCACGCGCCCGCGCCGTACTGCTACCGCTGCCCGCTGAAGCTCACGTATCCCTCCTGCGGCGTGGCCTGCGCCAAGGACCTCGAGGAGCTCATCCGCACCACGACCACCGGCCGCATCGCCGGCTTCCTGGCCGAGCCCATCCAGGGCGTGGGCGGGTTCGTCACGCCGCCGAAGGAGTACTTCGAGATCGCCGTCGCGATCGTGAAGAAGTACGGCGGCATCTTCATCTGCGACGAGGTGCAGACGGGCTTCGGCCGCACGGGCGGCCACTGGTTCGGCATCCAGCACTGGGGCGTCGAGCCCGACGTGATGACGATGGCCAAGGGCATCGCCAACGGCCTGCCGCTCGCGGCGACCATGGCCACGCCCGAGATCGCGGACTCCTTCCGCGCGTCCACCATCTCGACGTTCGGCGGCAACCCGATCTCGGCCGCGGCCGCGAACGCCACCATCGACGTGATGGAGGAGATCGACGCTCCGCGGAATGCCGCCGAGATGGGCGCGCTCCTGCGCGACGGGCTCCTCGCGCTGCAGAAGAAGTATCCGAAGACCATCGGCGACGTGCGCGGCCTGGGCCTCATGCAGGGGCTCGAGCTGGTGGTCGACGAGACCACCGGCGACCGCACGCCCGCGCCCGACAAGGTCGGCAGGCTGTTCGAGGAATGCCGCAAGCGCGGCCTCCTGATCGGCAAGGGCGGCCTCTATGGAAGCGCGGTTCGGATCGCTCCGGCACTGACCGTGGGGCCGTCCGAGATCGCCGAGGCGCTCGGAATCCTGGACGAGTCGTTCCAGGGCTGGGCGTGACGGTGCCCCCCGTGCTGCCTGTGTTCCCCTCGGGCCGGCTCGAGGAGCGTCTGCGCGAGAAGAAGCCGATGTACGCGCCGGCAGAGGCGCTGGCCGAGGCCAACCGCTGCCTCTACTGTCACGACGCGCCCTGCATCACCGCGTGCCCCACGCACATCGATATCCCGTCGTTCATCCGCAAGATCGCGACGGACAACGTTCTCGGGGCGGCCCGTACGATCCTCTCGGCCAACATCCTGGGCTCCTCGTGCTCCAAGGTGTGCCCCGTGGAGGTGCTCTGCGTGGGCGCCTGCGTCTACAACCACGAGGACGTTCCGCCCATCCAGATCGGGCGCCTCCAGCGCTACGCGACCGACACCGTGCTCACGACTCCGGCCGCCAAGAGGCTGTTCCTGCCGTCCGATCACATCGGGCGGAAGGTCGCTCTCGTGGGCGCGGGGCCGGCCTCCCTCGCCTGCGCGGCGTACCTCTCCCTGAACGGCGTGCACGCCGAGGTGTTCGAGAAGAGCGCGTTCGCCGGAGGCCTCAACACCACGGGCATCGCGCCTTACAAGATGGCAGCCGAGGGCGCCCAGAACGAGGTGGACTTCATCCGCTCGCTGGGCGTCGTGACGCACACCAGCCGGAATGTGGACGCCGAGCTCGCAAAGCACCTCCTCGAAACCTACGATGCCGTGTTCCTCGGGCCCGGCCTCGGTCCCGACCGCGCTCTTTCGATCGACGGCGCCGCGGGCTCGGGCGTCGCGGGCGCCACCGCCTGGATCGAGAAGATGAAGCTCGATCCGGCGACCTCGATCGACGGCATCCGCAGGGCCGTCGTCGTGGGCGGCGGCAACACCGCGCTCGACGCCGCGCAGGAGCTGGCCAAGCTGGGTGTTCCCGAGGTGACGGTCGTCTACCGCCGCACCGAGGCCGAGATGTCGGGCTACGCGCACGAACGCGCGGGCGCGCTCCACGATGGCGTCCGCTTCCTCTTCGGACGCGTTCCCCTGCGCTTCGTGCGGGACGGCGAGGTCCTCACGGGTCTCGTCATCAACGGCTCCGACGAGGAGGAGACCCTCGACGCGGACCTCATTCTCGTGGCGATCGGCCAGGCGCGCCTCACCGAGCTCGTGGCTCACTTTCCCGGCGTTGCCGTCGAGGACGGCCGCATCGCCGGCGATCGCGCGACGGGCCGCACCGGCAACCCCAAGGTCTACGCCGGCGGCGACGCCTGGAACGGCGGCAAGGAAGTCGTCAACGCCGTCGAGGAGGGGAAGATCGCCGCACAGTCGATGCTCCGCTCGTTCGGCGTGGACGTGACGCTCGTGCAGCGCCCCAAGACGGCGTCGCCTTACGAAACGACCGCGCCCATTCCCCACCACTGAACCCGAGAAAGCGACACAGATGGCCGATCTCTCGATCAACCTCGCCGGAATCAAGAGCCCCAACCCGTTCTGGCTGGCCTCCGCGCCGCCCGCGAACTCGGGCGACCAGGTGATGCGCGCGTTCGACTGTGGCTGGGGCGGCGCCGTGTGGAAGACGCTGGGCGACCCCATCGTCAACGTCTCCTCGCGACTCGGGGCCGTGGGCTACGCCGGGCGCCGCATGATGGGCCTCAACAACATCGAGCTCATCACCGACCGCCCGCTCGAGGTGAACCTCCGCGAGATCCGCGAGGTGAAGCGGCGCTACCCGAACCACGCCGTCATCGTTTCGCTCATGGTCGAGAGCAAGGAAGACTGGCGCGACATTATCCGCCGCTCCGAGGACACCGGCTGCGACGGGCTGGAGCTGAACTTCGGCTGCCCGCACGGCATGTGCGAGCGGGGCATGGGCTCGGCCGTGGGGCAGGAGCCCGAGGTGCTGCGCGAGATCACGTCGTGGGCCAAGGAGTTCGCCAAGACCCCGGTGCTCATCAAGCTGACGCCCAACATCGGCGACGTCACCGAGCCCGGTGAGGCGGCCGTGCGCGGCGGCGCCGACGGGCTGTCGCTCATCAACACGATCAAGTCGATCATCGGCGTCGATCTCGACAAGATGGTCCCCGTGCCCGTGGTGGGGAAGGGCTCGACGAACGGCGGCTACTGTGGCCCCGCGGTGAAGCCCATCGCTCTCCACATGGTGGCCGCCCTCGCGCGCGACCCGCGCATCACGGTGCCCATCTCCGGAATCGGCGGCATCAACGGCTGGCGCGACGCGGCGGAGTTCATCGCGCTCGGGTCGACGTCGGTCCAGGTGTGCACGGCCGTGATGCACCGCGGCTACCGCATCGTGGAGGACATGATCGAGGGCCTCAACGACTTCCTCGATTCCCGCGGGATGGCGAGCGTCAACGACCTGCGCCGCGCGGCGGTGCCCGCCTACAAGGACTGGGGCGAGCTGGACCTCTCGTACCAGGTGAAGGCCCACATCGACGCCGACAAGTGCATCGGCTGCGACCTCTGCTACGTGGCGTGCATGGACGGCGCGCACCAGTGCATCCACCGTCCGTGGGAGACGCCCATCGAGGGGAACTCGGCCCCCGCGTTCCCCCAGATCCACGCGGCCTGGAAGAAGGACGGCGCGTTCCGCGTTCCGTGGGTCGACGAAACGGAATGCGTCGGCTGCAACCTCTGCGCGCTCGTGTGCCCCGTCGAGGGCTGCATCACCATGACTCATGTGACCCCGGGAGTCCCCGAGGAAACCTGGAACGACCGCATCGCCAAGGGCACGAACGTCGTCCCGGGAGGCCTCAGGTCTTGAGCCTTCTTGCTCGCAACCATATCGGTTCTAGAATGGTTGTATGGCAAGCGTGACCTTGAAGGATGTACCGACCGATCTGCACCAGGCCCTCAAGCTGGCCGCTGAGGCACAGGGCCGAAGCTTGAACCGGGAGATCCTGCACCGGCTCAAGGCTTCGGTCGTCCAGGAGGCGCCGCCCGTCTCGGAGGTCCTGGCCAGGGCGCGGGAGGCTCGCAAGCTGTTCAAGGGAACGGTGGACCAGGCCGCGCTGGATCGCGCGCGCCAGCGTGGCCGTGCGTGATCGTCGTCGACACGAACGTCGTCGCCTATCTCTGGATCCCTGGTGATCAGACGCAGCTCTCCGAGAAGCTGTTGGTCCGCGACCGGTCGTGGGTGGCCCCAACGCTCCTGCGTTCCGAGCTGCGAAACGTGCTCGTCACGAACATGCGCGCCGGCCGGCTCACTCTGGAGAGCGGGACGCGAATCGCTCGCGAGGTCGACGCCCAGTTCCGCAACAACCTGTTCGCCGTGGGAGACGACGACGTTCTCCGCGTCGCGATGGAGTCGGGGTGTACCGGATACGACGCCGAGTTCGCGGCATTGGCATTGGAGCTGGAGGTGCCGTTCGTGACGACCCACAAGCGGCTTCTCAGGGCGCTTCCGAACGTCGCCTGCAGCCTCGAATCCATGGCGCTGGGCCCAGGGAAGGGCTAGGAGGCCGGAATGGTCGCGAACGAGACCCAGCATGCCGACGGCCGCGTCGAACTCGTCGATACGGCGCGCATCGAGGCGAGCCCGCTCTACAACGATGACCTCGCTCCGGTGCCCGTCGCCAGGCGCATCTGGACGACGTACAACTTCGCGGCGCTCTGGATCTCGATGGCGCACTGCATTCCCACGTACATGCTGGCCTCGGGCCTCATGAACACGGGGATGAACTGGAAGCAGGCGCTCTTCACCATCCTCCTCGGCAACACCATCGTCCTCGCGCCCATCCTGCTCAACTCGCATCCCGGCACGAAGTACGGCATCCCGTTTCCCGTCTTCGCGCGCGCGGCCTACGGAACCCGCGGCTCGAACCTGCCCGCGCTCATGCGCGCTCTCGTGGCCTGCGGCTGGTTCGGAATCCAGGCCTGGATCGGCGGCGAGGCGCTCCACGTCTTCTTCACCGCGCTCTTCCCCGGCTGGCCTCAGCTCCTCGGCGCCGGGTTCCAGGGCCACACCACCACCGCGTGGCTCTCGTTCCTGATGTTCTGGGGTCTCAACATCCTCATCGTCTACCGCGGGATGGACCTCCTCCGCGTCGTCGAGAACTGGGCCGCGCCCTACGTGCTCGTGGTGACGGCGATCCTCCTCTGGTGGGCGGTGACCGAGGCCAAGGGGCTGGGGCCCATCCTCGCGCAGCCCGGGAAGCTCGAGACGTTCCCCGAGTTCTTCAAGGTCTTCGTGCCGTCGCTCACCGCGATGATCGGCTTCTGGGCGACGCTGTCTCTCAACATGCCCGACTTCACCCGTTTCGGGCGCAGCCAGAGGGAGCAGGTGATCGGGCAGGTCGTCGCTCTGCCGACGACGATGTTCGTGTTCGCCGGCATGGGCGTCCTCATCACGAGCGCGTCGGCCGTCATCTTCGGCGAGGCCATCTGGGATCCGGTGAAGCTCGTGGGCAAGTTCTCGAACCCGTGGGTCGTCGCCGTCGCGATGTTCTCGGTGGTCGTCGCCACGCTCGCGGTGAACATCGCCGCGAACGTCGTCTCGCCCGCGAACGATTTCGCGAACGCGCTGCCGAAGCACGTGGACTTCAAGCTCGGCGGCCTCATCACGGGCGTGATCGGCATCCTCATGATGCCGTGGAAGCTCCTGGCCGACCCGAGCGGCTACATCTTCACGTGGCTCCTCGGCTACTCCGGCGGGCTGGGCTCCATCGCGGGCGTGCTCATCGCCGACTACTGGATCGTGCGAAGAAGAAAGCTCGTCCTCGAGGACCTGTACCTCGAGGAGGGCGCGTACCGTTTCGCGGGCGGCTGGAACCCCGTCGCCGTCATCGCGACGCTCGCGGGCTGCGCGCTCGCGTGGGGCGGCCTCGTGGTTCCGTTCCTGAAGCCGCTCTACGACTACGCCTGGTTCGTGGGCTTCTTCGTCGCGGCCGCCATCCA
>JAEUQS010000067.1 GCA_016789625.1 Acidobacteriota bacterium
GACTACTTCGAATGGCTCGGCGCGGGCCGCTTCCTCGTGCGGGCCCGGGGAACCATGGGCGGCGGCGGACGCGTGGTGAAGGAGATCCGTTTCGGGCTCTCCGAGGACGGCGCCACCCTCTTTCTGCGCCTCGACCCCACGGGCGCCTTCTCGGGCGAGCTCCTCGAGATCGCCCTCCTCGACGAGGCGCTCGAGCCTCACCTGCCGCTCCACCACCATTTCCAGCTCACGCCCTCGAGGAGCGGCGACCTCGCGGTCGGGAGGATCGCCGAGCTCCGGCTGCCGGCGCCTCCGAGGGGTCCCTCCGGCATGGTCGGCTTCCGCCTCGTCCTGCGCGAGGGGGACCGGGAGATCGAGTCGATTCCGGAGCGCGGGTTCCTGCTTTTCCGGGTGGCCCGGAACGACTGGAGCGCGTGAGGGACAATCGCGGCATCCGATGAGCGAGCTGCGCCACGACCCGCTCAACAAGCGGTGGGTGATCATCGCCAGCGAGCGCGCCGAGCGGCCGCAGGAGTTCGTCGTGGACGGTTCCACCACGAACGGCCTCGAGGACTGCCCGTTCTGCGAGGGCAACGAGGACGCGACGCCCCCCGAGATTGCCGTACGGCGTCCGCCACCGGGCCTCCCCAACGGGCCGGGCTGGCGCGTCCGCGTGGTGCCCAACCGGTACCCCGCGCTCGCGATCGAAGGTCTGCCCGAGCGGCGCGGCGTGGGTCTCTACGATCGCATGCGCGGCATCGGCGCCCACGAGGTGATCATCGAAACGCCCGAGCACGCGCTCGAGATCTCGCGTCAGCCGGTCGCCCACGTGGAAGAGGTCGTCTCCGTGTGGAAAGAGCGGGTCGCCGACCTCATGCGCGACCGCCGCTTCAAGTACGTCCTGCTCTTCAAGAACGAGGGGGCGCTGGCCGGCGCGTCGCTCGCGCATCCGCACTCGCAGATCGTCGCGACGCCCGTGACCCCGCGCGAGATCGCCGTGCAGCTCGAGGCGAGCTATACGCACTTTCGCGCGAAGGAACGCTGTCTCTTCACCGACCTCCTCGACCAGGAGATCGCCGAGGGGCATCGCATCGTTCACGAGAGCGACGAGTTCGTGGCGTTCTGCCCTTACGCCTCGCGCTTTCCGTTCGAGACGGTCCTCGCCCCGCGCCGCCAGACCCACGATTTCGGGAGGCTCGACCCGAAGCTCGTGCCGGGCTTCTCGCGCGCGCTCAAGGACGTTCTCTCGCGGCTCCGCGCGCTCCTGCGCGACTGCCCCTACAACCTCGTGCTCCACACCGCGCCGAACGCGCACGTCGAGCCGCACCGCTCCCACTGGTTCGAGACGCTCCCGCACGACTGGCACTGGTATCTCGCGATCCTGCCGCGCCTCACGCGGGTCGCGGGCTTCGAGTGGGGCACGGGCTTCCACATCAACCCCACGCCACCCGAGGAAGCCGCGCGGCTCCTCCGCGAGGTCTTCTCATGAGCCTTCCCCCGAGCGCTCCCGGCACTCAGGGCCCGCGCGCGCACGACCACCGCACCCGGCTCCTCATCGTCCTGCACGGACACATTCCGCAGGTGGTCGGCCAGGGCACCTGGCCGCACGGCGCCAACTGGCTCTACGAGGCCGCGGCCGAGACGTACCTGCCGTTCCTCCGCGTCGTGAACGAGCTCAGGGCCGAAGGCATCCCCATCAAGGCCACCATCGGGCTCACCCCCGTGCTCGCCGAGCAGCTCCTCGATCCGCGTTTCAAGACGGGCTTCCGCTGGTACCTGAGGCAACGCGCCCGCGCGGCGAACGAGGATCGCGAGGCGTTCCTCCTCGAGAAGAACGAGCGCGCCGCAGCCCTCGCGGAAGCCTGGCGGGATCTCTACCTCTATCTCCGGGAGCAGTTCGAGGCGCTGCCCGGCCAGGACATCGTGCGCGTCTTTCGGGAGCTGGCCGACGCGGGCGAGATCGAGCCGATGGCCTCGGCGGCGACGCACGGCTTCCTGCCCCTCCTCCCCAACGACCGCGCCATCGAGCGCCAGCTCGACGTGGGACTCGCGGCGTTCGAACGCCATTGGGGCCGTCCGGCGCACGGCATCTGGATTCCCGAGTGCGCGTACCGTCCGCCCGGCCTCTGGGTCTCCCCCGCCGACGGGCACGCGGAGATCCGTCCCGGCATCGAGGACTTCCTCGCGGCGCGCGGCGTCCGCTTCTTCTTCGTCGAGACGCACCTCGTGGCCGGCGGCCTCACGCCCGCGGCGTACGGCGGCAACGTCTTTCGCGACTACGAGGGCCAGTCGCCCTACCGTACGCACGCGGTGCGCGCGATCGACGGCACGCCCGTGGGCGTCTTCGCACGCGATCCGCTCTCCTCGCAGCAGGTGTGGTCGGGAGTCGTGGGCTACCCCGGCGATCCGCGCTACCTCGAGTTCCACAAGAAGTCGGGCAGCGGCCACCGCTACTGGCGCGTCACGGACTCCAAGGCCGACCTCGCGTTCAAGAAGTTTTACGAGCCGGAGAAAGTGCATTCCGTCGTGAGCCAGCACGCCGCGCACTTCATCTCGATGCTGCGGCAGGTGGAGCCGCTCTCCGACGGCACGCCCGGGCTCGTGGTGGGCATGTTCGACTTCGAGCTCTTCGGGCACTGGTGGTTCGAGGGGCCGTCGTTCCTGGGCGAGCTCATGCGGCAGGTCTCGAAGGAGCCCGGCATCAAGATGGTCACGGCCTGGGAGGCGCTCCAGGAGACGCCGCCCACGAGCTTCCTCACGATGCCGCCGGGCACCTGGGGCAGGAACGGCACGTTCGAGGTTTGGTGGAACGAGCACACCGTCGGCTACTGGCAGACGGTCACGCGCATCGAAGAGCACATGGAGGTGCTCGAGGAGCGCGCCCGGGAGGGGAAGCTCAGCCCCGAGCTCTTCGAAGCGCTCGAGCGGCAGACGCTGCTCCTGCAGTCGTCCGACTGGCCGTTCCTGATCGACAACGAGTCGGCGCGGGACTACGCGGAGGAGCGCATCCTCCGGCACGCGACGGACTTCGAGCTGCTCGCGCGGGTCGCGGACGCTCCGGAGGCCATGCAGCGGGAGGTGCTCGACGAGATCGCGAAGCGCGACCGGAGCTTCGGACCCGAGCTCGCGGGGCGAACCCGGGTCTAGAAAAGGGATGGCGGTGAGGGTGGGATTCGAACCCACGGTACCCTTTCGGGTACTCCGGTTTTCGAGACCGGCCTGTTAAACCGCTCCAGCACCTCACCGCATCGAGGATTCGTTCGGCCGGAGCACCGAAGGTCGCGGATCATAGGCGGCGCGACCAGACCTGACAAGCGCGGCCCGCGCCGAAGGCGTTTCCCGGCCCGGAGGGCTGAAAAAATTCAGTTGAGGAAGGTCGCAAAGACCTTCATCTGCTTGGCCCGCGGCCAGTCGACGGTCTTGACCTTGACGAAGAAGCTCACCGTGTCTTCGTCGGTCTTCGCGTCCAGCGTACGGGTGCCCGAGCCGTCGGCCACCACGCCCCCGGCCTCGTCGAGAAGCACCGCCTTGAGAGTGACCTTGTGCTTCACGTAGCCCGGATTCTCGTAATAGAACCGCAGCATCATGATCTGCGTGTCCTTCTCGGACGCGTTCTTCACGTCCTTCTCCTTGGGCTCCATCGCGGATTCCACCGAGACGATGCGCGCCTTCTCGTAGGAGAGCTCCACGGGAACGCGGAAGTCTCGCGGGACGTCGACCGTCTTCTCGAGGAAAGCGCCCTTGGATTGGGCGAGGAGCGGCGCGGCCGCGAGGACCAGGGAGACGAACGTCAGGCGAAGCAGTGCTTTCATGAGTCCTCCTTGGGAACCGACGGGAGCTTGTGTCTTGGCCATCGACGGGGATTCGAAGGCTGCTAGCGCTCGGGTTCCGCATTCGCGGAACCCTATGCGTGGGTTCTCACCCACCCTGTCCGCCTCGCTGAGACGGGACAGGGGCGCTGCTTTGACATTGGCGGACAGGGTGGGATTCGAACCCACGGTAACCTTTCAGCTACACACGGCTTCCAACCGTGCTCCTTAAACCACTCGGACACCTGTCCGCACTCACCTGCGGGACCGGGACGATGCCCCGTCCGGGCCCCGGCGTCAAGGCGAAGTTCGAACGAGGTGTCATCCCCGGGTTCTACGAGAGCCGCGGAGCATCCGTCGCCCGCCTCCGGCGCTCCCGGAAGAACTCGCGAAGAACCTCGCCGCACTCGGCCTCCAGAACCCCCGAGGTCACGTCGACCCGGTGGTTGAGTCGCGGGTCACGACACAGGTCTCCCAAAGAGCCGACGAAGCCGGCCTTGGGGTCTTTCGCGCCATAGACGAGCCGCGGCACGCGCGCGAGGACGATCGCTCCCGCGCACATGGCGCAGGGCTCGAGCGTCACGTAGAGCGTGCAGCCGTCGAGCCGCCAGGAGCCCAGCTTTCGCGCGGCGCGCCGCATGGCGAGGAGCTCGGCATGCGCCGCGGGATCGGAGTCGGCCTCGCGACGATTTCGTCCGCGGGCGATCACGACACCGTCCTTCACCACCAGCGCCCCCACGGGCACGTCGTCGTGCCGGGTCGCGAGCCGCGCCGAGCGCAGGCCGTCCCGCATGAAGCGTTCGTCGACGTTCACCGTCGCGATCCTCGCAGAATAACGAAACGGCGGCCTCAGCCGCCGTTAACGAAGGGCCGCGAAGCGGCTGGATCAAGCCTCGACCGAAAAAGGCGAGCGAAGCGAGCGGAGCGGAAGGGCCAGGGAAACCCATAACTGGGTTTCCCGGTAAAAGGTATTGCGCCCAGGAGGACTTGAACCCCCAACCTCTTGATCCGTAGTCAAGCGCTCTAATCCAGTTGAGCTATGGGCGCGCATCTCCCTCGCGGGAACCCTGGATGCTAAGGCACCTCGGTGCCGCGCGCAAGCCCCCCGGCGCTCGGAGGTTCCGCCCCCTAAACTCCGACGTCCGAAAACTCGTATCTCGATGCAGAAGGACGAAAGAGAGAATCCGATGGATGCTGCCATTTCGCTGAAGGGCGTCGTGAAGCGCTTCGGCAAGTTCACGGCCGTCGACCGGCTGGACCTCGACATCCCGCGCGGGATGACGTTCGGCCTGCTCGGGCCGAATGGGGCCGGCAAGACGACCTCGATCCGCATGATCATGAACATCACCAAGCCCGACGAGGGCGAGATCCGCGTGCTGGGCCAGCCGATGAACGAGAGCCTTCAGGAGCGGATCGGCTACCTCCCCGAGGAGCGCGGCCTCTACCGGAAGATGAAGGTCATCGACCAGCTCATCTTCTTCGCGGCCATCAAGAGCGTGTCCAAGGACGTCGCGATGAAGCGGCTGGGACCCTGGATCGACTCCATGGACCTCCGCCCCTGGCTCGGCAAGAAGACCGAGGAGCTCTCGAAGGGCATGCAGCAGAAGGTGCAGTTCCTGGGAACCATCGTGCACGACCCCGAGATCCTCATCCTCGACGAGCCGTTCTCCGGCCTCGACCCGATCAACGTCGTCCTCCTCAAGGACTTCCTCGAGAACTTCAAGAGGCAGGGCAAGACGGTCATCTTCTCGACGCACGTCATGGAGCAGGCCGAGAGGCTCTGCGACCGCATCGCGCTGCTCTACCGCTCCAAGAAGCTCCTCGACGGCACCCTCAAGGAGATCAAGCACGCCTACCGCGACAAGGTTCCCCTGCCGCCGCCGGTCGAGCCCGAGCCCGCGCTCGAGCAGATCTACATGAAGGCCGTCGAGGAATCCGGCATCCGGCCGCCCACCGCGGAAGAGCTGCGGTAGGAAAGAGGAGCGAAGCGTGTTCAACCCCAAGCTGCGCGCCGTCATCAAGCGCGAGTACCTCCAGCAGGTCAAGAACAAGGCCTTCTGGATCTCCACGATCCTCATCCCCGTGCTCGGACTCTTCTTCATCTTCATCCAGGTGCTTCTCGGCAAGTCGATGGTCTCGACGGGCAAGATCGCCGTGGTGGATCTCACCGGGCGCCTCTACGACGAGCTCGTCCTCGAAGCAAAGGCCGAAGAGGCCGAGCGCAAGGCGCCCAAGTCCGTCGAGAAGGCGATCACCGAGGAGATGAGCAAGCCTCCTCTCGAGAAGCAGGCCAAGCAGCTCAACTCGAAGCTCACGCTCATGAAGGTCGACGCGACGCCCGAGACCCTGGCCGCCGTGCGCAAGAAGCTCAACGAGGACGTCCAGAAGGAGCGCATCAAGGCCTACGTCGTCCTCGACGCCCGCACGCTCGAAACGGGCTACGGCGAGTGGAGGGCCCAGAGCGTGAAGTCCGAGTTCGTGACCCGGGAAAACCTCGGGCGCCAGATCGGACGGGTCGCGACCAAGGAGCGCATCAAGGACCGGGGGGTGGACCCCGCCGTCTACGACGAAGCGCTGATCCGCGTACGGCTCGAGCCCTTCGAGGCCTCCGACAAGCCCACCACCGAGGATTCCAAGGACGTCGGGTTCAACCTCGCGGTCTCGGGGATCATGTTCTTCCTGATCTACATCTCGATCTTCGTGTACGGCGCGATGATCATGCGCGGCGTCCTGGAGGAGAAGAACAACCGCATCATCGAGGTCATCGTGTCGTCGGTGCGTCCCACCGACCTCATGCTCGGCAAGATCATCGGCATCGGTCTCGTGGGCCTCACGCAATACGGCATCTGGGGCCTCGTGGCGCTGAACCTCTCGATCCCGAGCGTCGTGGGCTCCATGGGCGTGGGCTCGGGCGACGGGCTGCCGCCGATTCCGGGCCTCACCATCGGCGCGTTCGTGGTGTTCTTCATCCTGGGCTACTTCCTGTACGCGTCGCTCTACGCGGCGCTGGCCGCTCCCTTCAACACGGAGCAGGAGGCCCAGCAGTTCGTGATGATCCCGTCGTTGTTCCTGG